>NZ_CEYAEZ010000109.1:0-2849 GCF_982781345.1 Desulfovulcanus sp. | reverse complement strand
CACTCATCCCGATGCTCTGTTTTTCCGTAATCTTCCCTAAGATTGGGTTACCCAAAGCCCTTTGTAATGCATTTCAGAAACCGAGACTTTCAATCAGCGGATAAAAAGGGGTTTGGCCACAGGCTCTTAAATAAGAGTTTCGTTAAAGAAACATCTCAATTATTAGCACCTCCCTTAGTCCCACCTTGGTGGGATTTGACAGAGGGGAAGGAATGGATTGACATGGAAACAGTGGTTTAAGCTGTTATGCGTGATCTAGCCTTACGGGCTTGTTCTGTTTTGCCCTGGGCTTGCAGACTTTGGGCCAGGACTTCCCAAAAAGAGGCTATATCAGGTTTTAGACTCACACTTTGCCTGGCCAGAGTTTCTGCCACTTCAGGGTCATCACCGCTTTCAAGATAAATTCTGGCCAGGAGATTCAGAGCATAGGCATCTTTGGGGTTGTAAACGAGTGCCTGATGCAGGTATTCCCGGGCTTTTTCCTGTTCACCTTTTTTATGGGCCAGTCTTGCTAAATGTCTGGGGGCCAGTCCCTGACCATCCTTTGTTTGCTGGGCCCTTTGATAGTATTCCCAAGCTTTGCCAAGGTGACCTTTATTTTCTTCTATTTGACCCAGACGGAAAAGACTGAAGCTGTGTTCAGGGTCAAGTTGAAGGCATTGGTGAAAAGATTTTTCAGCTTCTACCAGTTCATCTAATTTCAGACAGGCACAGGCATAGTTGTACCGAGCCATGAGATTCTCTGGCTCACAGGAAATGATTTCCTGAAAAAGTTGTTTGGCCAAACCCAGATGACCCAATCGAGCATAACAAATCCCTAAGGAATTGCGGGCCAGATTATTATTTTCATCAGCGGCCAGAGATAGTTTGTATTCTTCCATGGCCTGGTAAATGTCTCCATGAGCAAAGAGGCGGTCAGCGCTAATGTTTAAGGAAATCGAGTCAAAACACGCTACCTTAGGTGGGTCGAGAAAGAGGGCATGGTCGAGGGCCTTGCGGCAATTGTCCAATAGATGCGACGGGCTAAAGTTAAGAAAAGGATAACAGGCCAAGCCAATACTCAAATTGAGGTCAAATTTTGCCTGGGCCTGTTTGGTTATCTCAAGAGCAAGGTCTAAAGCATGTTTCCTATCCACATTGGGGAGGTAAAATATAAGGCAATTTAGACTATATCGTCCTCCCAATGTCTTTTCAGGGAAAATTTTTCGGGCCATAAGAGATAGCTCCTGGACGAGCTTTTCTCCCTGGATGTCGCTGTTTCCTTTTTTCAATTCGTCCATGCGCACTAAAGCCATACTCATCAGTAATTCAGATTCTTTGACCCGGTTCCAGGTAGCTAGGAAGTCTCGAAAGGAATAAAGTCCTGTTAACAGATCTTTTTTAGTGTTTTTAGCTGTCCCTAAGCCCCCCTGGTCAACAATGTCTCCATCTTCAATCAGCGTCAGGCGGTCCCCTGGTTCTACTGACTTGGCCGGATCGTTAAGAAATAAAATCTCAGCAATAGAAACTTCGTCCTGGACTTCAATAATTGCTATTTCTCCTTTGGGTATAAGAGGATAGTGGTCCCCTGGTTTGTTTAGTTCTACCTCTACAGAACCTGTTTTTTGGGACCAAACCAAAAATCTTTGGCCTTCCCGGGCATCAACATATTTGCCCAGGTTTAGGATTAGGCGGCCTAAAGGCAGGGTTTTTAAAATTAGTCCTCCTTGAGATAGAATCTGGCCAAAGGAATAAACTTGGTTCCCCCCATTTCTTTTGGCTGCATCCAGTGTTCGCTTTGCTTTTTCCACTAAGATGTGAGTTAATTCCGTACCAGTCTTTTGAAATTGAGGTCCAAAAATATCTTCAGGGAAATTGACTATGCCAAAACTTGCACAAACAGAAACCTGTTCGTCTGAGAGGGGATAAGAAAAGATAAGGTTTGAGATGTTTGTTTTAAGTTTTTTAGCTAGCTTTATACATTTACGCGGGGAAGAGTGGGGATAGAAAAGGGCAAAAGTATCACCTTCTATGCGGGCCAGGACTGATTTTTCCGGACAGAGCTTTTTCAATTCTTCACCAATGCGCCTTAAAACTTTATCTCCAAATTCATAACCAAAGTTGTCATTGATTACATGAAAACGGTCCAAATCAATAAGGATGATTCCAAAAGTGGCACTATATTCGTTTAGACTTGCGTCCAGGCTGGAGTTTGGCCCCAATGTTATGTTGGCCAAAATGAGTTCAATCTCATCTTCAATGGTTTTTTGGAGAAAGTTATGATTAAAAAGACCTGTTAAGGGATCTATTATGCTTGTTTTATAGAGATAGAGCTTATCCAGACATAGGGAGGTCATGGTAACCAGATAAGGCAGTAAGGATTTAACCTGGGCAGAGTCTACATCTCTGGCTACAAAAAGGCCAAGAAAGTTGTTTCTGAAAACCAAAGGCAAAAGCAACCTGTCTTTTTCCAGAATAGGTTTTAGTTGTTCATTGCCTTTTACCTGGTTAGGGATTGTTTGTGGGAAATACAGGCTGTGCGAGGTAAAAAGAAAAATTTCTCTTAAGAATTTTTGCAAGACAGGCTCAAATTGAATGAGATCATTTTTGTCCAGAGTGATCTGGTTTTGATTTTTTTCCATTGGTTTTATAATGTTGGATTTAGGAAATTATGTTTGAGTTTCACTATAGGATAGTAAGGCCTAGACAGTGAACAATAGACAAATAGACAAAAAAGAGCAAAAAGGCTAGTGAGTTTGTTGAGCTTATTGAGTTTTGCCCTAATTCCCATTTTAGACCAAAGAGCCTGTGGCCAAACCCCATTTTAACCGCTGATTGAAAGTCCTGGTTTCTGAAATGCATTACAAACG
>NZ_CEYAEZ010000108.1:0-3014 GCF_982781345.1 Desulfovulcanus sp. | reverse complement strand
GCCCCACCTTCTTCCACCATCCAGTATTTGCCACCCTTGCCCTTATCAAGGGCTACCGACTCCAGAAAAGGTTAGCAAAACAAAGAAAACACTTAACATCGCCGTCTTGATTCTCATCATCTGTGACCAAACCTTACTTAAGAGGGCAAATTTTCATAATTTTTTTTTCAATCCTGATTTTTTTCAAGCTGGTGCAAGTGCCCGGACCCATCTATAGTTTGCTTGCGGGCAGAGCATAATGGGGTATTTGGGATAAATGAATATTCTTTTTATTGTCGATAGTTATGTCAAATAGTCCCAGATATTTAGTTTTGTCACCCCGATGCTCTGCTTATCCGCAAGCTTCGCCAAGATGTCTTACCCAGCCCTTTGCAATGCTTTCAAGAAACCAGGATTTCTAACCTGGTAGTCAAAATGTGGTTTGGCCACAGACTCATAAACCCTCCTTGCGTTGCAGCCCTAAAAAAATGAAGAATAACCGGATAGTTTTTCTTTATCTATGGCAAATCCGTGCTGGATTTTTAAACCCGGTTTGCAAGAGGCCGCGGATTTCCGCCTCTGTGAGGGGCCTGCCCTGTTCTCTGGCCAATGAGCGCACAGTTGACACCAAGGAAGAGGTGATCTGCTCCAAACAGTGGCTAGAACAGGAAGGATAAAAACGTTTTAAGGCAGTCATAACCGCGGCACGACCGCTCTTTTTGCCCAGCCCGATCTTGCGTTTTGCGCCGACTGTTTCCGGAGCAAAAGGTTCAAAGAGCATTGGGTCGATGTTTATCCCATGAATATGCAGCCCACTTTCACAGGCAAAAATAGACTTTCCAACAATGGGTTTGGATTCGGAGATGGGTATTTTAGCTGCTTTGGATACTAAGGTGCATAAATCACGAACAATGGACATCTTGTAATGTGCTGCTTTTTTTCGAAAATAAAGATAAGCAGCCACTTCTTCTAAAGCAGCAATTCCTGCCCGCTCTCCCAGACCCAGAATAGAAACATCTACAAACTCTGCCCCGCTCAAGATGGCAGTAATGGCGTTTGCTGTGCCCTGAGCAAAATCATTGTGGCAATGCACGGCCAAATGACAAGGCAGAGCGTTTTTAAATTTACGTACCAGATCGGCAACCTCCATGGGACTAAGCAGACCTACTGTATCTGATAGCCTGATTCGTTTGGCCCCTGAAGTAACTGCTGTGCGGGCAACTTCCAGAGCAAAATTTAAATCAGCTCGACACAAATCCTCCAGCCCTACAGAGATGTAGCTTAATCCGGCATCTTGGGCAGCTTTAACAACCTGATGTAAACGTTCAAGCAAGCCGGTTCTGGAAAGTTTAAGTCGTTTGCTAATATGATTATCTGAAACCGGCACTCCAATATTAATCCGCTCCACACCAAGTTTGGCGACCAGCTTAACATATTCTATTTTACAGGGAGACCAGATACTTCTACTGGTTTTTTGGGTTAAGTTCTCTGTCCAACGTATAAGTTCTGATATTTCTTTATTCTCGTCCGGGCCGATGACGCCTAATTCTACTTCTTCTATACCAAATTCAATAAGTCCATTTATTATCTGTTTCTTTGTTTCAAGGTCAAAATAGACCCCAAATTTCTGTTCTCCTTCACGCAGGGTTGTATCTATAAGCATAACCAACTCTCCTTTTATTAGCTTGTAATGCATTTTTAATGCCACTGTTTTACATAATATATCGACGCTAAAATCATTAAATTATAAAGTGTTAACTCGTAATCTATCTTAGTAAACCAACGATGTAGACTACAAAAGTGTAACAGGAGACAAAATTGTTTGTTGTATGCTCGTATGCATTCTATTCTTGTAACTGTTGGGAATTACTCTGTTTTATTGAAAAAAATTAATCAGTTTCAATGGTTACAAAAAAACATAACGATTTTTTAGAACTGTTGGCACGTCCCTTGCCATAATAGAGTCATCAAACATCAAAAACTTTAAGTATCAAAACACTTTAAGCGGGAGGTTACCATGAGAAAAGTAGCTATTTATGGGAAGGGTGGTATTGGCAAATCCACTACGACTCAGAACACAGTTGCTGGTCTGGTGGAGATGGGGCGGAAAGTCATGGTTGTGGGCTGTGACCCAAAGGCTGACTCAACGAGACTTTTGCTCGGTGGCCTGGCTCAGAAGTCTGTCCTGGATACCTTGCGTGATGAAGGTGAAGATGTGGAATTAGAAGATATCCGCAAAGTGGGCTTTGGCGGCACCTATTGCGTCGAGTCAGGTGGCCCCGAACCCGGTGTTGGATGTGCTGGCAGAGGCATCATCACATCCATTAACCTTTTGGAGTCTTTGGGCGCCTACGAGGAGTCCGAGGATCTCGATTATGTTTTTTACGACGTACTTGGTGACGTTGTTTGTGGTGGTTTTGCCATGCCTATTCGTGAGGGCAAGGCTCAGGAGATTTACATTGTCTGTTCAGGTGAGATGATGGCCATGTACGCGGCCAACAACATCTGTAAGGGAATTAGGAAATTCGCTGAGGCTGGTGGAGTTCGCCTGGGCGGGCTGATCTGTAACAGCCGTAAGGTGGATAACGAAAAGGAGATGATCGAAGAATTCGCCAGGAGACTAGGCACGCAGATGATCTATTTTGTGCCCCGCGACAACATGGTCCAGAAGGCTGAGATCAACCGCCAGACCGTTATCCAGTTCGATCCTAAAGCAGAACAGGCCGATCATTACCGCAATCTGGCAAAAAACATCGATGAGAATGATATGTTCGTGATTCCTAAGCCTCTCCCAATAGATGAATTGGAAAACCTGCTCGTGGAATTTGGTTTGTTAGACTAATGAGTTTAAATTCATAACAAAATTCTCTTTGGCCTAACAGCAACACCAAGACAAACACTAAGCCAAAAAGGAGAACAAATATGATTATGGTTCGTGCTATTATCAGGCCGGAAAAGAGCACAGAGGTAATGAAAGCACTGCTCGAGGCTGGTTATCCTGCAGTAACTAAAATCGAGGTTTCAGGTCGAGGTAA
>NZ_CEYAEZ010000107.1:0-3090 GCF_982781345.1 Desulfovulcanus sp. | reverse complement strand
CAAAAGTGCCGCAAAACAAGACGCAGTTCGCCAAATTGCCGTCGAGAAACTTGAGAGTATTATGGATTTGGAGCCCCAAAACGCCGCAAAACAAGACGCAGTTCATCGTCGACTAAACGGCATCGTGGACTACCTTATTTGGAAAGAATCTGCCGCAAAACAAGACGGGATAGCCAGTTGCCTCTCTGGCGCGCCATAATGAGCGTGGAGGTGAGCAAAATGGATACACAAACGTGGGCCGAGATTCGCAGGTTGAGAGAGCTCGAGAAATTATCCGAGAGGCAAATTGCTGAAAGGTTGATGATTTCGAGAGGAAAAGTGAGACGGGCATTGACTGGACTCCCCAGCCAAAGGCTAGTCAGACAAAGAGGCTCCAAACTGGACAGTTTTAAGCCAGCTATCAAAGAGATTCTGGAAGAATATCCAAAGTTAAGCGGACAACGCATCTTTGAAAAACTGCGAGACAGAGGCTATCCGGGTGGGTTGAGCACTGTTAAGAATTATTTGATGACCTTAAGGGGGCAAAAGTTGGAGGCCTTTGTCCGTTATGAAACCGGGCCAGGTGAAGAAGCGCAGGTTGATTGGGGTTACGCTGGCTTGTTTCCTTTTGAAGGCCATTGGCGAAAGATTTACTTCTTTGTCATGGTACTTGGTTACAGCCGTAAGTTGTGTGTTGAGTTCACAACTTCACAATCGCTGGAGACTTTTCTTCAGTCTCACCTTAACGCTTTTAAATACTTTGGCGGAGTACCCAAAAATATTCGTTATGACAATCTTCGCTCAGTGGTAATTTCCCGATACCTCAAGTACATTCAATTCAACCAGAAATTTCTTGAGTTTGCCGGCTATTATTTATTTGCTCCTCAGGTTTGTAATGTTGGGAAAGGGAATGAAAAGGGCAAAGTTGAGTCTGGGGTGGGCTATGTTAAGAAGAATTTTCTAGCTGGCAGGGAATTTAGAGATTTTGCTGATCTGGAAAGCCAACTCAGGGAATGGCTGAAACAAGTCAACCAACGGAAACATGGCACAACCAAAGAAATCCCCGAAGATCGTTTTCAAAAAGAAAAAGAACATCTAGTACCGCTGCAAGGCAAGGACTATGACACAACTATCCCTCTGGCGACAAAAGCCCAGCATGATTGTTTTTTGCGGTTTGAGACTAATTATTATTCAGTTCCCTCAAAATATATTCTGCTGCCGCTCACTTTAAGATCAAGCAAATATCAGATCAAAGTATTTTACCAACAAACTTGCATTGCCGTTCACCAGCGTTCCTATGGTAACAATCGAAGGATCGAGGATCCAAAGCATTTCCAGGAACTTCTGAAAATCAAAAAAGCCGCTCACAACTCCAAGTTACGTGATCGGTTTTTGGCGCTGGCCCCCTGCTGCGCTCAATATTTTGATAGTTTGCTGCAATTAGAGAAAGACCTCAAAACAGAGATCAAACAAATCATGCGGCAAGTAGATCTCTATGGGGACTATGAAGTAATCCCGGCTATTGAGAAAGCTCTGCAGCACAAAGCTTTTGGTGCTGTTTACATTAAAAATATTATTGCTCAGAACCGGACCAGACGTCAGGAGAAACAAATTTTGCCTTTGCGCTTGTCCCAGCATCCAGAGATAGAAGAAATGGAGGTCATCCCTCATAACTTGGCACTTTACGATCAATTATTTGAAGATCATGAGAATGAGGAGGGAAACAACCATGGCTAAAAGATGGCAGATTGTAGGTCAGGAACCCCAAACTTTAGAGGAAAAATTAAAAACCTTGCAGCTAATCAATTCAGCTGAACGTTATCCTGTTCTGGTCAAACATGCGGCCAAGCATAATTTATCTTATGAAAAATTCCTGGAACAGCTTGTTGAGGAAGAATTAATCGCCAAACAGCAGCGAATCTTAAAAAAAAGAATCTGGGAAGCTAGATTCCCAACTATTAGCACTTTAGACCAATATGATTTCTCTCATCCCAAGAGAATTAACAAGAAGCTTGTCTTGTCCCTTTTTGATCTTAAATTCATGGAGAGGAGAGAATGGATAGTTTTGGTGGGAAACAGCGGCCTGGGTAAAACCCATCTGGCGAAAGCTCTGGGTTATGAAGCTTGCAGCAAGTGTTATCGGGTGCTTTTTACCAAGACAGCCCATGTCATACACGCTTTGCAAGCAGCCCAGAGTGATAATTCGCAAGAAAAAACTCTCAAGCGTTTTACCCGGCCGGATCTCCTGATCTTAGACGAAGCTGGATTTCTGCCACTTGATCAGGGGCAAGCCAACCTATTGTTTCAGGTAATTTCCGACCGCTACGAATATGGCCAGGGGTCGACGATTATTACGACCAACCTGGCGTTCAAAGATTGGGGTCGGATATTCCACGATAGTGTGCTGGCCCAAGCTGTGGTGGACAGAATTATCCATCGTTGTCAGGTGATCAAAATTGAAGGAGATAGCTATCGCAGCAAAGGTATGAAAAAAGAGTAAATTTTTATTAACTTAAAGGTTGTTTTGTTTTTTTCTTTGGCAAAAGAATATCGGGTTTGGTGTATCCTAATTGGTCATTGGTACTGTTTAAGTTGGCCATCTGGCCAGATCAAGTTGGCTAGATTGGTACTGTTTTAAGTTGGCGATGACAAGGAACTGGTACAATCAATTCCCTTTGAAACTTTTTAGCTTCACACCACCAACTTTCCCATTCTTTATTTAGCATCTTTTCTCCGATTTTTAATAAATAATTTGCTCCCGCGATACTCCAGCGCATGCCGCGCTTTTTAAATGGAAGCGCTCTCTTTATGGCGCGGTTTAAATGTTTCACTTATCCAAGTTGCGCCATCTCCTCCAAGAATTAAATGCTTAACTTTTTGCAGATTTAATCGCTTGTTCGCAAAAAGACTAAACTTCTCCGCAAATTTATCTCCTTCTTCTATCCCCATATACACAAACTTTCTCGATAATCCAAAACATTTCCCTTTTCCGCCCGCATAGCGTTTCCCCCAACCAGCGTAACCAATTCCAAGTTTTATTTCCGCGCGTTTTTTCTTTTCTCCTTGTGGCGCAATGCCGGTTCCATCCGCTTCTAACATTGCCAAAGCTTT
>NZ_CEYAEZ010000106.1:0-3092 GCF_982781345.1 Desulfovulcanus sp. | reverse complement strand
TGAGAAATGACAGATTGAGCGCCTAATCGTATCATATCAGACAGGGATAGGTCAAGTCCGGTTGTTAGCTTGTTAACGTGCTCTTATGTTAACGCGAAACTATAGTTATAGATTCGATAGGAATCAGAAAGGAGCTTTGCTCATGCTGCCACTGGTTGAGTTTCCCGAATTGGTGCAACACTATGCGCCCTTCTTTGCCTCCGTCTTCTCAGAGAAGGCTTTTGTGCAGTTTCAGCGATATATCAGCGGTCTCATCGTCTCTGAGAACAAGACCGTGGAAGGCATCAACCGGCTTTTTGTGCTGGAGAGTCGAAACCAAAGCAGTCTGAATCGCTTCTTGACGGAGAGCCCGTATTCGGTGGAAGCCTTGAACCAAGCCCGCTTGGCGCTCCTGGCCAGCTTGCCAGGGACGCAAATGAAGCGCAAAGGTGTGCTCAGTGTCGATGACACCCACCTGGCTCATTACGGTCGGCACTTTGACCAGATTGCCTATCTCTATGACCCGGCGCTGAAACATCATGTGTGGGCTCACAATCTGGTCAATCTGCATTACAGCGATGATCTGACAGACTATCCGGTCGCCTTCCAGTTGTGGAAGCCAGCCGACTTGGAAAAGCTGGAGCATGGGCTTCCGGCTGCGGGTGTGAAGCTGCGAGACAGCAAGTTTGCCCTCAAAGACGAGGAACCCAAGAAGTGGCGCAACTACTTGCTGGGTGTGTGGCGGCGTCACCAATCGAAACCAGAAGTTGCCGCACTCTATCAGAGCAAGTTGCTGATTGCTCGCCAGTTGCTCCAGGTCTGGGTAGCTGACAATCCAGGGTTGAAGCTGCCGGTAGCCTTTGACAACTGGTACACGAAACCTGCCTTTTGTCGCTACCTCGACAAGGACTTGCAGTTGTCATACGTGGGCGACTTGGCCGTTGACGACGAGGTACTCTTGGCCACCGGCGCTGAATCGCTGGCAAGCTTCGCCCAGCGACTGAAAGAGGAGCACCTGGCAGCTGTTGAATCAGGCGACAAGAGAGTCTTTCACAAGATTTCGTTCGATTACAAAGGAGAAAGGAAAACCTATTACACCTATTGTCGTACACACCGCATTCGCAACTTTGGCAAGCAACGCCTGGTGATCAGTCATCGCCAGGCCGACTTGTCCGATAAACCGGTTTTCACCAACTCGAACCGTTTGTACTGGCAAGCGACCGGCATCATGCGCATCCGTCGCCACCGCTGGCCCGTTGAAGTCTATCATGAAGAGGGCAAGGCGGAGGGGCTGGACCAGTATCAAGTGCGGGACTTTGAGGCAATCTACCGGCATATTGCCCTCGTCGCCGTGACCTACAGCTTACTGCAAGCCGCCCCACACGACGAGGCTCTCTTGCACAAGCTTCAACGCCAACTCAAGTGCAATCTTGAGGGCAGCGCTGCTTTCTGGCGTCGTACGGCCCAGGCTCAGAGCTTGTGGCTTCTGGCTTGCTTCATCGCTGCTGCTGTGACCCAAGGCCACAGCCTGCGTGAGGTCATGACGCCGTTCCTGGCAACGGTTTGCTCCTGACGTCGCCTTGGCAGTGACAATACGGTTCATGTCTACCTGGCTAGCTTGCTCTAGCCGGGGTAGGGGAGGGTGCGTCCTTCTCCTGGGTAGCAAAAAACATACTATTCGGTTGTTAATCTTTCTTTTTGTTTCCGGGCTTTCGTGCCACATGAATACCAGGCTATTTCACTGCAAAAGTCGTGTCAGTAGACCGCAGTGAGCACAGGCCGGCTTGCGAAAACAGCCTGGTTGGGTTACTCTTGGGGTGAATCTGGAGGTGACAAGATGACTCACAAGCAATCTCACAACTCGACACGAAAGACAAAACGGCTCTCGGCGCGGGACACTCACCAACTGGTTTTGGAAACCCTGCAAACCTACTTCCAGTTGGACCGGGCAGGTTGCCAGTACGACGAGCAAGACATTTGGGACGTGATCATTGCTGCATCCACAGAGCGGGAAACCATAGAGACGATGTGTGACGTGTTGGAAACCAGTCCCAGTGCCAACACGGTACGCCATGCCATCAAGGGGGTACTTCCTGCGGACGAGGACTTGGATGCTTTGGAAGCCGTGCTGAACGAGATGCTGGTTGCTCACCTGCCCGACAAGATGTTGGCCCGACCGTTGCGCACGGCTATTGACCTGGTCCTGATCCCCTATCATGGGAAACATGACGCTGATGATGAAGCGGTCCGCCGGGGAAAAGCCAAAAGCGGTACGACCCACTTTCATGCCTACGCCACCTTCTACACGATCAAGAACAACAAACGGTATACCTTGGCTCTGACTTTCGTCCGTAAATCTGACAAAGCCATTGATATACTGAGGAGATTGGAACAGAAAGCGAAAGACTTGGGTGTGGAAATCAAAAGGCTTCTCCTGGACCGTGAGTTCGACAACAACGGAGTGATTGGCTATCTCAAACAACAGCCTTTCCCCAGCATCATCCCTTTGATCATTCGGGGCAAGAACGGCGGCACACGGGCCTTGGTCCAAGGTCGCAAGAAAAGCTACGTCACCACCTACACTCGTAGAAGTACCATCTACCCCACCGAGACCTTCACGGTTCACATCGCCTGCAAGTATTCGAAAGGACGCTACAAGCGACGCGGCATCTATCGCTTTGCCTACATTGTCATTGGCGAGTTGAAAATGCACCCCCTCCAAATCTATGAAGAATATCGGTTCCGTTTTGGAATCGAAACCAGTTACCGCCTGATGAATCAGGTACGTGCTCGTACCACCTCCAAGTCGCCCGCCCTGCGGTTCTTTTATGTCGGCATCGCTCTGCTCATGCTCAATTTGTGGAGCTTTGTCAAATGGACATATTTGTATGCGCCGCAACGTGGTCCCCGTCAGGTGCTTCACCACCTTTTGCCTTTGGCACGTTGGCGGCTTTGGTTGTGGGAAGTGATCAAGCAACGCCTGGGATTTAGACTGGAGATCATCGTGCCGGCTCCCCTTTGATTGCGGTCTACTGATACTAGAGAAAATAAGTCAAGCAACCAACTGTACATTCGCCGCCAAGCAAACGAAGGAGCAGGGTAGGGCAGAACGG
>NZ_CEYAEZ010000105.1:0-3108 GCF_982781345.1 Desulfovulcanus sp. | reverse complement strand
ATCCCCCGTGGTGGCGGAACTCTTCGCAAAAACTATGGGACAGTAGCGGGTCTGAAATATAGACAAAACAACAAGATGACAATATCTATTATGGAATGTTGACGTGTACGGATTTTATCGATTCCTATTGATGAGCATGGTTCTGCTTCATCATTTTTGGGTTGATCTGTTTGGATATACAGGTCGTTATGCAGTTTTTGCTTTTTACCTACTAAGTGGGTTCTTGAATACAACTGGTCTAATGCGGAAATATTCTAAGACTTGTCGAGGATCAGTAGCTTTCTTGCTGACTCGTTTTCAAAGAGTATATGGCCCGTATTGGATCGCGCTTATTGTCACCGGAGTATGTCTTAAGTTTTTTTTTGAAGGGAATGTTTCGCCGGTACATCGAGCAATACAACTTCCTCATAATGCACTGGACTGGTGTCGAAATATATTACTAATTGATTTTGTAGGTGCAGATACACGCCTAATACCTCCCGCCTGGTTTCTGTCAAGGTTACTTGCTCTTTACTTTATTGCCATATTTGTTGCTCGGAGCCGAACAATAACATGGTTGTGGTTTATTGGAAGTTTGGGGTGGACTTTCTATCAATTGTATAGAGGAGTAGAGTGGGCGGAGAGGTATTTCCCTTTGAGTGCTGCTTGCCTCCCTTTTAGTTTTGGTGCGGTGCTTGCGCACGAAATCCCCAATAATCGAAAGATTTTTTTGAATTATCGGTTGGGGATGGTTTATGTTGTAACTATAGGAACAGTAGTCTTCTTCTCATCTTTTTCATTTCTAAAATTTAGATTGGCAAGCACAGTGGGTTTTTATTCCTTTGTTCTAGCTAATGGGGTGATAATAGCGGCATTGCAAAATGTGAAGCTGAGAAAATCGTCATCCTTTGTCGCCAGCTTTGATTTATGGTGTGGCAGGATAGCCTATCCCTTGTTTTTGTATCACTGGTTGGTTGCTAGCTTCCTTGTAGAATCAGGAATAACTAGAGTCGGGACACAGGGGAGATTATTTCTTGTTGGATACCCTATTTCCGTTCTCGTTGCTTTCTTTATGGCAAGAATCGTGGAAATGCCTTTTGAACATATGCGTAGTAATATAACTGCAAAGATGGTACAAAAACTTGAAATATAGGCTTCCTTCGCTCTGGTTGAAGATATAACGTCTTGTTAATCCGAACATAAATAGATGACAGATTGGAGTTACCTCCGTTTTTATGGACAGCCAGATACAGAGAACCTTCCCAAGTCGGGACGTAGCTGATATCGGCAACTCCAGAACCGATCCGGAGCCTCGGCAGCAAAGTCCCGATCCCCCCAAATTCGGCTGCGGCCGGGAAAATTCTTCTCTAACCGTCGTGCGACAAGCCTCGACGACGACTGACACCGGCAAGCCCCACCGCTTTCATCAGCCGGCCCAGCCGGTTCCTGCCGACATCAGCAAAAAACGACATCGGGAATCATGGTTGACATGCTGATTCATAGAGCGGGGACGAGAAGGCTGGAATGTCCTAATTGCATGTTGTGTGGGGGGAGTGACTATGATCGAAAGTATACGTTTGCGCCGTTCCAGGTTGTACAATGTTGTGAATGCGGCTTCGTATATTTGAATCCGAGACTGACCGAAGATACGATGCTGAGAGTATATGAAGGGGGAGAATATTTTGAAGGGCCAGGGTCAGGTTATCAATCATATAGAGCTCAGGAGAAGGCTCTGCGACAAACATATAGGAAATTATTGGCAACAATAGAAAAACATATTACCAAGAAGGAACGATTATTGGAAGTGGGCTGTGGATACGGTTTTTTGTTAGACGAGGCAAGAGATATGTTTCGACAAAGGGTTGGGACAGAACTCTCAGTTGAGGCTGTTTCCGTTGCTAAGAGGTATGGTACATCCGTCATACGAGGGGGAATTACTTCTATCCCAGAAGAAGAGAAATATGATTTGGTCTTGTCTAATCAAGTTATTGAGCATATTTATAACCCGCGTAGATTCTTGCTTGAGTTACGGAAAAGGCTTGTTGCTGATGGCGCGATAGCGATTACAACGCCTTGGTTTGGTGGCCCCGTGTACCAGCTCACGCGTAAGCGTTGGCCGTCATTTAAGGTGCCAGAGCATGTCGGATTTTATAATCATGAAACCTTAGAAAAGTTGTTCCATGAGGCGGGATTGAGCAGAACAATCAAGGTGCCAGCACCTCATGCGTTTCCTCTAAAACTGCTTCTTAAGAAAGTGGGGATAGAAGTGTCAGCTAAATTTGGTGATCTAAGTATTTGGATCCCGGGGACAACTATTTGTATTTTGGGGAAGCAATCATGACCATAAGTAATATGTTTACTATTGTATTGCCGGTCTACCGAGAATCCAAAATAATTACAGAAGTCATCAAAAAGGTCTGCTATCATGCTGAGAAGACGGACATGGATTACGAACTTCTTATTGTAGACGATGGATCCGACGATAAGACTTGGGAGAAAATAAAAGGGGAGAGTGAATTAAATGTGGTTTTGCGGGGCATCCGTTTGAGCCGTAACTTTGGGAAGGAGGCGGCTATTTGTGCTGGTTTGGAACACGCACGAGGCGCGGCGGTTATAGTAATCGACGCCGATCTGCAACATCCCCCAGAGTTGATCCCGGAGATGGTTCGTTTATGGAAGGACGGGGGATTTGAGATCGTTAACGCCGTTAAGAAGACTCGAGGGGACGAAGGTAAATTTTACCACTTTGCTGCAAAGACTTTCTACAGAGTTTTTCGAGGGCTTACCGGTCAGAGAATTGAAGGTGAGACTGATTATAAGCTTCTAGATCGTAAAGTCATTGAGGCTTGGAGCGGCATGACGGAAAAGAGCGTATTTTTTCGAGGGATGATTTCTTGGCTTGGATTTCGATCGACTAACATCCCGATGCAGGTTGGACAGCGATTGGAGGGGAAATCGAAATGGCCTTTTGTTCGTTTGACGCGTTTGGCAATAAATGCGATAACGGCATTTACCTCTTTCCCCCTACATTTTGTAACCATAATCGGGTTAGTATTTTTCGGTGGCTCTGTGCTTCTTGGTATTCATACTTTGTACATGAAATTGACGAATCAGGCCGTCGAGGGCTTT
>NZ_CEYAEZ010000104.1:0-3209 GCF_982781345.1 Desulfovulcanus sp. | reverse complement strand
TTACCTCGACCTGAAACCTCGATTTTAGTTACTGCAGGATAACCAGCCTCGAGCAAAGCTTTCATTACCTCTGTGCTCTTTTCTGGCCTGATAATAGCACGAACCATAATCATATTTGTTCTCCTTCTAATTAACTTTTTTGAGACAACGTATCTCTTCAGAATTATACAAACCCGGCTTTCAATTCAAAAAAACCGATTAATCTAACAGACCGAATTCCATGAGCAACTTTTCTAACTCTTCTATTTCAAGAGGATTAGGGACAATGAACATATCATTCTCATCTATATTTTTGGCCAGATTCCGGTAATGAGCAGCCTGTTCAGCTTTAGGATCGAACTGGATAACGGTCTGGCGGTTGATCTCAGCCTTCTGGACCATGTTGTCGCGGGGCACAAAATAGATCATCTGCGTGCCTAGTCTCCTGGCGAATTCTTCGATCATCTCCTTTTCGTTATCCACCTTACGGCTGTTACAGATCAGCCCGCCCAGGCGAACTCCACCAGCCTCAGCGAATTTCCTAATTCCCTTACAGATGTTGTTGGCCGCGTACATGGCCATCATCTCACCTGAACAGACAATGTAAATCTCCTGAGCCTTGCCCTCACGAATAGGCATGGCAAAACCACCACAAACAACGTCACCAAGTACGTCGTAAAAAACATAATCGAGCTGTTCAGACTCCTCGTAGGCCCCCAAGGATTCCAAAAGGTTAATGGATGTGATGATGCCTCTGCCAGCACATCCAACACCAGGCTCCGGACCTCCTGACTCGACGCAATAGGTGTTACCAAAGCCGCCTTTGCGGATATCCTCTAACTCCACGTCCTCACCTTCCTCTCGCAAGGTATCGAGAACTGATTTCTGAGCCAAACCACCAAGCAAGAGCCTGGTCGAGTCAGCCTTGGGATCGCAGCCTACAACCATGACTTTCCGCCCCATTTCCACCAGACCAGCAACTGTATTTTGAGTCGTAGTAGATTTACCAATACCTCCCTTTCCGTAAATAGCTACTTTTCTCATGGAACCCTCCCGGTTAAAGTGTTTTGATGTTTGATAACTCTATTAAGGCAAGGGTCGTGCCAGTAGTTCTAAAAAGCTGCTATATTTCTTTACAACTATTGAGATTAACTAAAAAAAATAAAAAAAGCAGAACAATTTTCAACAATTTTAAAACTAAGCAAACACAATAATATATAAAACGATTTTGCATGTTACTACATTTTTGTATTATACTTAAAAAAATATTTTTTAATTATTAATGGATAATTAGCTAAAATAATAGACTTTAATTGCCTTAACATTGACAGATTATATTTCTATAAAAATTAAAATTATAGCATCAAAAATGTATATTTATCCCCTAAATGAAAAATGGCGATGCTTACAGATATAATCATGTGACAAGGTAAATAAAATTTTGAAATCTATTTTGACCTTGAAATAAACCAGAAGATTAAAAGACAAATTGTAGAATTTTGCTTAAGAAAAACAGAACTTGAGAAAACCATTTCGGACAAGAATAAAAAAATATCATAATTTTTACATGAGACAGATACATTTACTCCAAAAAAATAACAAAACCTTCTGGTCTCCGTGCAAGGCAGAAATTATGACTCATTAACCTTTTAAGAAGTGCAGATCGTTTCTCAGTGACTACAAAACTAGTAAGTACAAACACACAAGACGATTTTGCATGTTATTGCATTTTTGTAACGCACAACAAGTACTTGCTAATTATTAACAAACCATCAGCTAACACTATAGAATTTAATGATTTTAGCGTCGTCAGGTTAGAGTTCTACAAAGTCCAAAATGATGGCATCAAAAATGCAACACTACCCTGTAAAGAGGAACGAACAATGCTTACGGACAAAACTCCACGAGAAGTGGAACAACAATTTGTAGTCTATTTTGACCTTTAAACAATAAAACAAATAAAATGATTTGTTGAATTTGGTATGGAGGAAATCAAACACGTAACGATGAGCTATGATAAGAATAAAAAAAATCCGCAACTTATACATTATTAGATAGAAACTTTAACCAAAAAAAATATTATAGAAACTTCTGGTAACCGTATAAGATAGAGGTTATTGCTAATTATTTTGTTAAAAATACAGAAAATTTTTTAACAGTATAATACAAATAAGTACAACGAAAAATGAAACAATTCTGTATATTATTACATTTTTGTAACACTCAACAAATTATTCTTAAATATTAACAAACAACTACTTAACACTATAAAATTTAATGACTTTCACATCTATAGATTAGTGTTCAATAAAATCTAAAATAGTGGCATCAAAAATGCATTTATACCATTAAGAAGAAAGAACAATACTTATAGATATTACTTAGCGTAAAAGAGAGAGGAAAAAATAAGATTCATCGCTTGCGCCCAGAATGACATGTTCGTACATCGTCATTCCGGAGTAAAAAATCTCTAAAGACCATAAAACGGAGAGAAGAGTTTCGTATGAGGGGAATTACACCGAAAGCAAATAACTCTAAAGTCAACAACTTTGAGGGAATCACTTTCGGTGTTTCCGTATAAAAAATTTCTAAAATTCAATAACTCAAGGAGGGTTTATGAGAATCAAAACAGCTATGTTAAGTATTTTCTTTGTTTTGCTAACCTTTTCTGGAATCGGCTGGGCCGAAGAACTCTCTGTGGCCGTCGCTGCCAACTTTATTTCTCCCATGCAAAAGATTGCTAAACTATTTACGCAGGAGACCGGAATAAAAATACTTACATCCTACGGGTCCACAGGGATGCTCTATAACCAGATCATCCACGGTGCGCCCTTTGACCTCTTTTTCGCTGCAGACATGCGTCGGCCTAAGTTGCTCAGGAAAAAAAAGCTTGCCGAACCACCGGTTATCTATGCCAAAGGTAAACTGGCCTTATGGACCGGACAAAAAAAGTTTTTTGGAGAAGCTGAGTGGACAGATGTAGTATCAAAGGCGGCAAAAATTGGCTTGGCTAATCCAAAAACCGCACCGTATGGTCAGGCCGCTGTTATTGCCATGCAAAAACGCGGAGTCCTGGAAAAGCTTAAACCTCGCCTGGTGTATGGACAAAACGTATCCCAGGCATTCCAATTCGCCACTACCGGTGGTGTGGATGTCTCATTTACTGCCCTTTCCTTAGCCCTTGATAAGGGCAAGGGTGGCAAATACTGGATGGTGGAAGAAGGTGGGGC
>NZ_CEYAEZ010000103.1:0-3213 GCF_982781345.1 Desulfovulcanus sp. | reverse complement strand
GGGAAAGATATAAGAACAAGACAAAGATTGCGCAGTTAACTGGCCATGACTGGAATGTTATGTCCCGAATTAATCTACCTCTAAAGTCCCAGATTAAACTACCCTAAGATTTTCAAAGATTATCCCATTCTTGAATAATATTTTCGATTAGTTTTTCATCCACCATGGTTTGTTTCTGTTCTGTTGCACGATAAAGGGCTTCGTGGGCCAGAGTATTGATAACTCTGGGCAGTCCTTCAGAATGATTAAAAAGCAAAGTAACAGCTTCATTGGTAAAAACAGATTTTGTTTTTCCCGCTAACTTTAAGCGGTGCATAAGGTAGGGTTCTATTTCATCCCGCTCCAACCCAGTGAGATGATGGGCAAAGGAGATTCTTTGCTTCAAGGCAGCATAGGGAACCATTTTTAGGCGGCCTTTAAGGATTGGAT
Organism: Desulfovulcanus sp.; assembly: GCF_982781345.1. NCBI lineage: Bacteria > Pseudomonadati > Thermodesulfobacteriota > Desulfovibrionia > Desulfovibrionales > Desulfonauticaceae > Desulfovulcanus > Desulfovulcanus sp. Next base: position 2,784 of record NZ_CEYAEZ010000103.1, on the reverse strand, counting down.
GCCCCAGGAGGAAAATGGAAAGGTAATCCCTGGAATCCATGCGAAAGTTAGTCAGCAGTCTAATTTCTTCCAGCACAATATCACTCAGGTTTTGGACCTCATCGATAATCAGTACGGTTCTCAACTTTTGTTTGCGGGAGATGTTGCTCAATTCTTCTTTTACTTGAGCAGTAACATCAGCGATAAAGAATTTGGGCTGCAGCCCTAAGGCAGAAGCCAGAACCCGGAAGAATTCTCGAGTTTTGCGGACGGTCTGAGAAAGATAAACCAGCTTGTAAGAGTTGTGATTAAGGGAATTAAGGAAAAAACGCATGAAAGTTGTTTTACCGCTGCCGATTTCTCCTGTGAGCAGAGCAATCCCCTGAGTTTCCAGGAAATGCTGGCAGCGTTTTTGTAAGTAAGCAAGCTGACGGGAGATAAATATTTTGCTGATATCCTTTTTGAAAGGGAAATGAGTAAAACCAAAGAAAGCTCTAAGCATGATGACGACCTCCTTTCTTAAGATGAGCTTCAACGATCTTCTGTAGATAAAAAGAGATGTGTTGTTTGATCCCTCTAAGTTCAACTAATCTTTCTAAAGTTTGAACAGCCAGCTTTTTGTTGAAGGGTCCGTATTTATTAAAATATTTTTCGGTTTCTTTTTTTTCAAAGGCTTCGAGATGAAAACCTTTGCGCTGTAAAAGGATAAGCAAATCCGCCAGAGTAAAACGATTATCAGAAGGTCTTACTCGAGGACCAAAGAGAAGCTCTTCTTTTTGGCTGCGATGTTCAATTACCAATTGTTTTAGATAATCAGAATTGGTTTCAGCCTTAGCTGCGGGAGCAATTTCTTTTTTCCTGCGCTGAGGAGACAACCTTAAGATTCTGGCCTGTTGGAAGAAATCCCCAGCCAGATAGACTTTGACTACTTCCAAATCATCAAGATCAAAGCGGATTTCCACTTCTTGTCGAACCAGCGCTGGCATAACCTCATACCAATTGCCCATGAGAGAGAAGGTGCAATCCTTATGGACCTTCCTTTTTTCTCGATAAAGAAAAGCATCTTTGAGTTCTTCTTCACTGGGATAACGTAATTTATCCCTGTAAGCCAGGAAAACATCCAAGGGTTTAGCTTTAATGCCAGCGTGTTCCTTGTGCTGATATTCCAACTCCAGCCAGGCTTGCCAAGCTTCATTAAGTTGCTCAAGGGTTAAAATGTTACTGACTGATAGCTCGGGCATAAAAGAAGAACGCACATAACCAAAAAATCTTTCTACCTTACCTTTGCCTTCTGGAGAATATGGTCTGGCAAACATTAATCTGATTCCCAGATGAGCGCAAATGTTGGCCAACTGCTTAGATGAATAAATCTTGCCATTATCCACGTAGATCTTCTTAGGCAGCCCCATTTTTTGGATAGCTTTGCGCAAACAATGTTCCAGGTTGGAGAGTTTGGCGTCAAAGAAAAATTGAGCGTGAAGGATAACCCGGCTGCGGTCATCCAACCAGGCCAACAATTGAGTTCTGATCTTTTTGGTTGGATTGTTTGGATCAGGCAGATAAGGGCCATACATCTGGTCTGATTGCCAGAGGTCGTTGGGATTTTCAGCCTGATATCTTTGCCAGTAGCCTTTTTCTTTAGGTACTCTGGCAGTTAAATGTTTCCGTTGAAAAATACGATGGAGAGTTGATTTTGTTAATTTACCCACTTCAATCACCTTTTCCATTTCTAATATTTTAATAACAGTTCTAAGTGTTCTTTGAGGTACTGCGATTTTTAAATTACAAGCTTTTTGGATTACTTCATTATTTACTGCCCTGGACTTGCCGTAATCACCACGAGCTTTGGTTTCCAACCCATCAAAGCCAAATTTGCGATAACGTTTGTACCAACTACGGATGGTTTCGCGGCTGAAACGTCTTTCTCTGCCGCAAGGTAGTTGATGAATCTTGGCTGCAATGGCATCAAACAGCCTGTTCTTTTCTCCTCTTTTCAAATCCGGATCCAATAAGGGCGCCATGAGGCGATAACGGAACAAAGATTTTTCATTTTGGGTCATTGTTTCTACCTCCGTTTAAAGTTTGCCGCTCCGCCTTTGGCGGACTTTTTCCTCACCTCCAATCATGGTGGTTGAGGAAAATTATCCCGTTTTAAGCCGTTTGGGTCATTGGCAAACCGTGTTGGTGAGGACTTTTTACCTGTTTTAAGGCGGGAGATAAAAATCAGCCAGACCAAAAAGTCTTTGGGCTCAACCAGAGAGGTGAAATATTCCCGCAGGACATACAATTGATAAAGAAGATTCAGACGGGGCTGTTTGTTTTGAGACCGGGCTGAGGGGAAATTAGCGCTAAACAACCGTTTATCTTTTTCAAATCGGAAATTTGGTTTAAATTTGGCCAGAGTTTCTCTGGCTATTCCGCAAAGTTCTTTGGCCATGGCAGCAAAAGTATCCAGCCAGCGCCAGAGGGTTTCCTGACAGCAGGGCAGAGATTCCAGGTTCTGGAAGATTTTGGTATAGCCGGTCGATCCAGTAACGTATGCCTCAATGCCAGGTTCAATTTCAGGAACAGTATAATGTTTGTGGGGAAGAAGGAAAGGCGGTAACCAACCCAAACAAGCGCCACAATCTAAACAGAATAATCTTTGGATTAAAACATTGGTTTTCTTGCGGATATAGGCGCCGTAGCGAATAACATTGGCGCTACCGCACCTCTGACAGCCAACAACCGTAAAGTCTATCCTGTTAAAATTTTCCCGATAAGACTTGACGTCTCTGGTTTGATAGAATAATCTTAATTGGCTCT
>NZ_CEYAEZ010000102.1:0-3261 GCF_982781345.1 Desulfovulcanus sp. | reverse complement strand
AGATTTGTAAATAAAAGTTACCGCTTACAAAGTGGGTGCGGGATGCATAAAGGGGATCGTTAGTTAAATGTTACTTAGTGTCTTTTTTTGTATTTATGATGTGTCTCGAAAATTTGATTAAATAGCCTCCCTATGCACAGCTTTCCCGCAAGCTTTGCCAAGATGTGTTACCCAACCCATTTGTAATGTATTTCAGAAAACAGGGCCTTTAACATCGCTGAGATTACAATATATGTATATTTATTAAATGAGCCCAAAAGTTGAGGCAGTAAGCTAAGCCCGGATTCTTGTCACAGTTAACAATCAGGCTGTCTTAATTGGCCAGGCTAAATCTCTACTCACCTACTCAACTGCTCAACCCAAGTGCAGCCATCGGATGCACCACTGTCCTCCTGCCCGAGGAGGGCCTTGATTTCCTTGGAGCATCACCTTTTGCGTGGATTTAATTCCTTGCATCTGCTTATAGTGCAAGCCCCGGTTACTTCTTTAATGTCTTGTAAACTCCTGGCTCCCTTTTGGATAGCTTCTTTGATTTGTCCTTTGCTTATACCAGAGCAATAACAAACCAATTCCTCGTCAGGAGCCTGAAGAATATCTGGTGTAAACTTCATGTATCTACCTTACAATATTTTTACGCAAGAACCAGGTAAAGTCTTTTTACCCGCATCTGCTAAAAAGTTTTAAGCTAAAATAGAGTAGTTTTTTGATAACTTTATTTGTTTAAGGCCGTTTCCAGTTCTTCATAATTTGGATAATGGCCGTGGAAGACCATTTTTCCATTGATGAAAATAGCAGGCAGGCCGGAATCTCCCTCATTTTGCAAGATGTGCACAAGTTCTTTGCGTTCCCGAAAGCGATTTAGATGTAAATTCAAAGAGTATATAAGGTAAGTAATGTCGTTTTTATATTTTTTTTTCAATTTGATGAGAGTTTGCTGCAGTTTTTCCAGATTGCTGTCTATCTTCATTCCTGGCCTGCAGCCACAGCCCAAAAAGGGAACATAAATTTCCATCTTGATTTTGGTCATCTTTATCTCTTTTAAGACTAAAACGCTAAGATGTTAATTTTTCCACGGGTGCATCCGTTTCGATGTCCTGGTTACGTCATTTTGGGTCCCGCCTAAAGCGGGACCACGGTTCTTATGGTTAATTATCCAGTTCCTTAAATTCATCCCAGCCATGACAGCACTTCTTCTTTTGTGGGCACTTTGCCTGTGGACTTGACCTCGCCATCAATAACTATGCCCGGAGGAGACAGCACGCCATAGCTGGCAATTTCCTGAATGTCGGTAACCTTTTCGATTTTGGCCTCAATTCCGGCTTCTTGTACAGCTTCTTCAACTATTTTGGCTGTTTTCTGACAGGTTGGGCAACCAGTACCCAGGATTTTGATTTCCATAATTTTTTCCTCCCGTTAAATCAGATAATTAAATAAATAACCAACAATTAAAATCCCTGAGCCAACAACTGCAATAAATGTAAGGATAAGTTTTACTTTCAGGACCTTGCGCAGGATGACCATCTCCGGAAAAGACAGGGCAATAACACTCATCATAAAGGCCAGCACTGTGCCTAAACTTGCGCCTTTACCCAAAAGCGCCTCAACAACGGGTACTATGCCGGCTGCATTAGAATACATGGGGATGCCGATTAATACTGCCACAGGTACTGACCACCAGGTGTTTTTGCCCATTATAGAAGCCATGAAGTTTTCCGGCACATAACCGTGAATGGCAGCGCCCACGGCAATGCCAAGCACTAAATAGATCCAGACTTTGCCCACGATATCTTTAACCGTATGGGCGGCATAGCGAATGCGGTCTTCCCAGGTCTTTGTATCTTCCGGCACATCATCGGCACTGGTTCGTATTTTTAGAACCCAATCCTGGATGTGTCTTTCCATGGACAGGCGACCAATAACCCAGCCGGCCACAATGGCCACCAATAAACCCGTACCCATGTAAATGGCTGCGATTTTCCAGCCTAAAAGGCCGTATAAAAGAACCACGGCAATTTCATTAACCATGGGCGCGGAGATTAGAAAGGAAAAAGTTACACCTAAAGGGATACCGGCTGTTACAAAGCCGATAAATAATGGCACGGCAGAACAGGTACAAAACGGAGTAACTATGCCCAAAAGGGCAGCCATGATATTGCCTATGAATTCTTTTTTTCCGGCCAGGATTTTTCTGGTTCGTTCCGGAGTAAAAAAGGAACGGATAATGCCTACAAAAAAGATGACCAGGCTCATCAGCATGAGTACCTTTGGAGTATCATAGGCAAAGAATAGGAGCGCCTCGCCTAGATGAGTGCCAGGTTCTAGACCCAAAAGGTCAAAAACCAAGAATTTTGAAAACCGAAGAAGCTGGGTGTAAATGATCACCCATAAAAAAAAGGCCAGAATTACAAGAGCTATGTATTTAGCAAGGCCTGATTTTTGTTTGTTATTTGGCCCGGGAGTATTCCCACAAGCACAGTTGATTTTCTCCAGAGGTTTCATTTTTCACCCTCCCTTTTTTATTAGAATTTAAGATGGGTTTGTGTGTCCACGGACAACTATGGTAAATAACCCGCAATTATTCTTTACAAATAGTTTCACGAGATATGTATTTTAATGAACCAAGCAATTTTTTTATCTCCGGATCATCGTTTAACCACTGCTTTAAATGCATAAGCATGGTCCGGGCATAAATAGAGTCATCATTATCGGTAGCGCTGGCTAGCTTGTAGTTTACCCACATGCCTTTTTTGCTACTTTCTACAAGACCTGCTTCTTCCAGTACTTTTAAGTGTTTGGAGATGGTAGGCTGGGCCAGCCCCAAGGCGGCCCGAATCTCGCAGACACACATTTCCCTTTGTTCTAGCATCTTGATAATTTTGACCCGATTTGGGTCAGATAGGGCCTTCATTGTCTTTAGAAATTGTTTCATAGCTTTATCCCCATATTGCTATATAGCAATATAGTTATTTAATTTTAGCTGTCAACATGTTTTTTTGTTTGTTTCTAACGGATTGAAATAACAAGTGAAGTTTTTGTTTTTATCCGGGCGGTTCTTCTCTAACCTCAGTCTGAGAACAAGAGGATATTAAGGCTATTAATGGAAATATTGTAACCAATCATAGGGTAGCAAGCAGGCCCAAAGGGCTGGGGACTTTGTGCGGTTACGAAATATTTGCTAGGAGTGGGTTTAAATTTTAGGAATTGAACACTAGTGTCCGGTTAAAATTTTTAATAAAGGCGGTGGTTTAGGGGTTCGGTTTT
>NZ_CEYAEZ010000101.1:0-3285 GCF_982781345.1 Desulfovulcanus sp. | reverse complement strand
ACGCTATCTTGAGGGGGTAGTGGGCTACGCCCGTGGGGGTTCGAGTCCCCCCTTCGGCACCACAAGAAGAGAAAAAGGCAGCTTTTTAAAGCTGCCTTTTTTATTTTGTCGTGTATTTATGGTTTGTTAACGATCACTTTGTTCCGTCCGGTTTTTTTGGCTTCATAGAGCAAAGAGTCAGCCTTCTTGAGCATATCTTCAAGGCTATCAGCAAGTTCAGTGACCACACCTATACTTATGGTCACTTTGATTTTTTTCCCATCATCAATCTCTACGGGTGAATCTTCTACTGTTTGGCGTAAAGTTTCAAACACTTTTTTTGCATCTTTTTCTTTTAAATTAACGGTTAGGACACAAAATTCTTCACCTCCAATCCTGGCAATGATGTCCGTGCCACGCATCCTGTTTCTGAGAATCGATGATACATGCTGGAGCACAAGGTCACCAGCCTTGTGTCCATAAGTATCGTTTATTTTTTTAAAGTGATCTACATCAATCATGGCGCAGCCAAGGATTAGATTGTCGCGTTTTGCGCTTTCAAAAAGTTTTTGGCCAAACTCAAAAAAGTATCTGCGGTTATAAAGTCCTGTGAGAAAGTCTTTTATGGCCGCATTTTTTATTGCTTGAAGACGTTTTAGAGTGTCTAAGTGCAGGATGACCCGGCAATAAAATTCTTCAGTAATGAAGGTTTGTTTGACAATAAAGTCATTGGCACCATATTTCAAAAACCGTGCGGCCATGTAACCGTTACCTTCAGAAGAGATGCCGATAATGGCCAGTTCATCCTGGCTGTACTTTTCCCTGATTTTTTGGGTAAGGGTAAATCCATCCATTTCCGGCATGTTATAATCCGTAATGACTAACTTGATATCCGGGTGTTCATCAAGAACTTTAAGGGCTTGCTTGCCATTGCATGCGTTAAAGACACTATATCGGTGGTTTTTAAGTAGTTCTGTGATGGTGTTACGAAATAGAGGTGAGTCGTCAACAACAAGGATCTTAGTGTCTGGATTACTTTCTAGGCGTTTGAGTAAAGAAATGAGATAATCTATACTGTTGGGGTCATCTTTTAAAATATAGTCCACAATTTTTTTGGAGCTGACGAATTCATGAATTTTTTTACTGATATTGCTGGTGAAAACAATAGAGGGAATACCTTTATTGATGACCTCATCAATAATTTCTCCTTCCGGCGCATCTGGCAAACTGAAGTCAAGGACCGCAGCTAAAAAATCTGTGCCTTTGTTTAGCTCCTTGACAGCTTCAGACAGGTTTTTGGCCCAGGTGACATAAAAATGAGCCTCTGTCTGAAGCTTATTTTTTATGACCATAGCGAAAAAGTTACTGTCTTCAACAACAAGAACTCTTTTCATTTATGAACTCTCTTATGTCCTTGGAACCAGTCTTTGGGCTTGAAGCATACGAAGCATTTCACCGGCTTTTGGTCCATTATAGTGAAAGTTTGGGGGCAGATGTACAGATTTTATTTTTTGCCAGTCCTTTTGAGCCCGGGGCAAAAAATCAAGCTCATTATCAGCTCTAACCAGGGTGAAAAAATATTTGATCATATCACTTGAACCCAATTTATTTAACAGATCGACTTTAGTCCCCGGACGTAGTTGATCGTACAACCCTCCTACCATATGCCAACGGGCAGCAATTTGTCCAGCAAAAACAAATTTTTTGGGCAGCTTAAGTCTTGAGGCTAAATTTTTGGCCAGGCTTTCTCCTAATTTATCGTGGTTTAAATGTCTGGGCCAGTTGTTCCTAGGGGTTATGGTTTTGCCCAGATCATGAGCAAGCCCCATCCAGACCAGCAGCGCATCTCCCGACAATTTATCCATCACCTGAGCAAGATGTTCAAGCAGAGATTCATTATGATGAGGTTTGGGGCCGGCCGGAATTTTGGAAGCACAGGCAAGTTCTTCAAACCAGGGAACAAAGCAGGCGCATTCATCTAGTACCTGCAAGAATCGGCTTGGCTTTTCTCCGGCTAAGGCTTTTAAAAATTCTTGTCCAACTCTTTCCGGGGAAATCTTTTGCAAGAGCTTAGGCTTTTGTCCTAGTTCCTTCAGGATTGGTTTCAGGCTCGGATGAAGGGTGAAGTCTTTAAAAATGGCTGCAAAGCGGCCTACTCTAAAGACACGCAATGGATCAGCAAAGAAGTTTTCTCGGGAAATGGGACGCAAGATTTTTTGCTTGAGATCCGCCAAGGCTAAGGGATGGGCTATCAGTTTCCCTGCTTCGTCTCTAGCCAGACTGTTTATGGTCAGATCCCTATGTTTTAAGTCCTCTTCGATATTTTTAAACCTGGACAGAGTATATTGTGCGTCTCGAAGGATAAAAACAGGGGCCTTATCCCCTACTTTTTTTGCTTGGGGAAATCTCTTTTTAAAACTCTCTTCATCGGTTTCAAAGACGACATAATCTCTGTCTTTAATTGGTCTGCCTAGTAGTTCATCCCGGACTGCCCCGCCTACAAGATAAATACGCATGATGAGTAGCCTTATGGTGCACTGAAGTTTAAAGTGATGAAGTAATTTTCGTTTTGTATATCCTGAATAAAATCAAAGAAATAGATAGTTAAGGCTAGTTTTTTATTCTCCACGCTTTTCAATTTTTGTATTACTTTGATGACCGAATAGAGAGTTACGGATTTTCTCAGTGACGGAGGTCTTGGTTAAAATTCTTACTTTTTAAACAAAAATGTAGAAATGGACGCGTTTTTTATTCTCGCTTTGTATTTTTTTGGCGAAAGATAGTCAAGATTTATGTCTTTAGAAAAAAAGCAATAATAATCTATCAAAGAGAGAATCATTTTTCAAGATAAGTTACTAGCTTCTGATTATTTGATATGACACCACTATGTTTTAAAAGTAAGGTTCGTCAATAAAAAATGTTCATTTCAGCGTAAGTAATTTAATTTGAATGTACATTTAAGAAAAAGGATGAATTTAGAAAAAATAAACATTCCCTTCTTCAGGAAATAGTTATTTAAAAAAAATAAGGGTGCTAGCTCCCTTAATAGTAATGGATAAAGAACCGATAGATTGAACTATACATATAAGCATAATATACTTTTTTCGTAAAATATAAAGTATATAATTGCATTAATTTATAGTTTTCAAAACATGCATTTATTATTTCGCTTTTGAAAATTTTTTGAACCTTCTTTTGGTTGAGTAGTTTGTTGAGCAGTTTAGTGCGCTCAATAACTAATTCAAGCATTAAAGAGCCTGTGGCCGAACCTTTTTATCAACTTAATTTCCATGGTTTATTCTAGTC
>NZ_CEYAEZ010000100.1:0-3652 GCF_982781345.1 Desulfovulcanus sp. | reverse complement strand
CGCAAGCAAGCCTTAGATGTGTCCAACTCTTTGTTAGCATTGAAGAAAATGCGCTTGTAAATTAACTCAGAAAGTTGAGTAAATTAAGTTGATAAAAAGGTTCGGCCACAGACTCTTACATAAAAAAGGGTCTGATTACTCAGACCCTTTTTGAGAAGTCAACTGACACTATTTTTTACAGTACCCGGAACTTGTAAGTCTGATTGGAATTAGGATCAATGACATGTACACCACAAGCAATACATGGATCAAAGGAATGTATGGTTCTTAAGAGCTCTACTGGCCTTTTGGGATCGGCAACAGGAGTGTTCATCAGGGCCTCTTCCAATGGACCTAATTTGCCCTGTGCGCAACGAGGACCTAAATTCCATGTGGAAGGAACAACCAATTGATAATTTTCAATTTTACCGTCCTTGATTTTGATCCAGTGACTTAAAGCACCTCTGGGCGCAGTCACAAAACCAACACCCATGGCTTCATCAGGCATTTCCCATTCCTGATAAATTTTGGTTTTTCCCTTATGCACATTTTCTTCCAAGGCATTTATCCATTTCTCTAATCTAGCTGCTATAACGTGAGTTTCAATGCCTCTGGCTGCTGTACGGCCTAATGTGGAGAACAGGGCTTCCGGTCCTACTCCAAGCTTATTTAAAACCATATCCACGGCAGCTTTTACATCCTTATGCCCTTTTGCATAGGCTATAAGCATGGAAGCCAACGGGCCGGTTTCCATTGCTTCACCCTTATATCTAGGAGCCTTCATCCAAGAATACCGATTTTCATCTTCCAGGCTGGTGTACTGAGGTTTGGTTTCACCCTCATAAGGATGCTTGGCTGCATCTCCTTCATACCAACTATGGCTTACATGCTCCTTGATCTCATTAGGATCAAACATCTCCACATTTTTCAAGTTGCGGTTAAAAATCACTCCCGCAGGCAAATATCTACTAGCTATATCGTTGGCCTTTTCCGGAAATTCACCAAAGGTCATGAAGTTAGTGCATCCGCCAATGCCTGCCCAGTCTTTGTAATAAGAAGCCACGGCCAAAAGATCAGGAATATAGACTTCGTCCACAAAGGCCTTGGTTTCCTGCCATAACTTCTTAAATTCATTAATTCGATCTAAACTTAAAGCCTCATAATTGGTGATACCGCCAGGCACAGTAAACTGAGTATGCGGGTTCTTGCCCCCAAACACAGCCATGGCCCGAGCCGCTTTAACCTGTAGTCTCAAGGCATCAAGATAGTGTGCTACGGCAATGAGGTTCACTTCCGGGGGCAGATAATAGGCATCATGACCGCCCAAAAAGTAGGCATTGGTAAAGATGCCCAATTGTCCACTATCCACCAGGGCTTTTAATTTCTCCTGGACAGCTTTTAAATCACTGGCTGTTGTCTTTCGAGGGGAGATATTTTGGGCAATTTTGGCTGCTTTATTGGGATCAGCTTGCAAAGCAGAGACAGCGTCCACCCAATCCAAGGCATGCAAGTGATAGAAATGGACAATATGGTCATGCAGATATTGGGCTCCCATAACCAGGTTGCGAATAATGCGAGCGTTTTCCGGGATATCTACTTTTACTGCGTCATCTACGCTGCGAACCGAGGCCAGGGCATGAACATAGGTACATACGCCGCAGGCTCTCTGGGTAATATGTTGAGCATCTCTAGGATCCCTGCCCTGTAAGATCATCTCCAGCCCACGAAAGAGCTGAGACTTACTCCATACATTTTTAACCTTGCCGTTTTCTACTTCTACTTCTAAACGTAAATGGCCCTCAATGCGGCTAACCGGATCAACGACAATGGGACCAGTATAATTACTTCTAGGGGTAGTAGCCACCGCCATGGGGGCCTTTTTTGCGCGACAACCAGACATAAATCCTCCTCCTTAAAAATTAAATTTGGCCATGCAGATAAAGTAATCTGTTTATAAATTTGAAAGATGTAATCTTCCCAACAAGTTATTGAGATTCATAAAACGGAGACATTTCATCCCAAAATCCGGGTTCACTGCAGCCAATACACGGATGTCCGGCATCCACAGGCCAATTGGTCTGGTTAAATTTTACCTTTGGACAATTATTATAGGTATATGGTCCTTTACAGCCCAGTTCATACAAACACCATCCCTTTCTGGCTTCTTCAGAATCAAAAGACGGAGCAAATTCTCCAGCATCAAAATGTTTGAGCCGGGGACAATTGTCATGCACTGTCTCACCATAGAACATGACTGGACGGTTATAATCATCCAGTTCAGGCATCCCTTTGGTCAAAAGATGGACAACAGTACCTACAAAATTGAATGGATTCGGTGGACATCCAGCCACATTAATGGCCTTGACACCAAACTTTTGTAGGGCATCATTGAGCCCTTTTGACTCTGTAGGATTGGGTTCTGCGGCCTGCACTCCACCAAAATTGGCACAAGCTCCAATGGCAATAGTCGCTGTAGCTTTGGGAACAATTTCCTTGCATAATTCAAACATGGTCTTGCCTGCTACTTTTCCATAAATCCCGTTATCTTTGGTCGGGATAGCTCCCTCAACAACACAAATATAGCCATTTGGGGAGGAAATTGCTTTGTGCAGGGCTTCTTCAGCAGCCTCTCCGGCAGCCGCCATAAGTGTTTCGTGATAATCAAGAGAAATAGTATCCAGGATGAGCTCATCAATAAACGGGGAGACTGTCCTTAATAGGGATTCAGAACAACCGGTGCATTCAGCATTGTGCAACCACACAACGCTAGGCCTTTTTTTAGCGGTTAAGGCCGCGGCCACTTTTGGGGCAAAACCAGGCCCCAACCCCATGACAACCGCCACACTAGTACAAAATTTCATAAAGTCACGTCTGGACACACCTCTTTTCTCGAGGCGATCCAAAGCACCATCCTTACCCAGCCCAATAAAATACTTCATAGGGCACCTCCATTTGGATTTTAATAAGTTAATTTTTTATCTTGTAAGTATGCAAAAAAAGTATAAAATTTGCAAAGAAAATTTTACTATACAAACAAACTCTTCCTATTTGAATCATCTATATTGCTATCTAACAGACAGCAAAATGTTCTTTAATGATTTTTACTACCTTATTTACAGATGATTTAACTTTTGGAGTGCATTGATCTGAAAAATGATCAATAACATCGGCTTCAATAAGAATTATGCTTAAATTGGAGGGCATTTCATCAGGAAAGAGCATATAGCCTGTCTTTAAAGTTGTTCCCAGGGTTATGGCGTGAGAGTTAACCAGTGCATGTGTGTTGAAAATGTCGTCAAGGCTCGCCTGGACAATAGTTCCCGGCGAATGCCCCAGCTTGGATGCATCAACAACGATGACACTTTCATATCCCAAAACCTTATCAATAACTTCAAAACCAACTGTGTATAGTATCTCTGTATCTACAGGCAATCCTTCCCGCTCAATCTCTTCTACCACCTCAATACCGGCGCGGTCATCACAAAGAAGTGGATTGCCGATTCCTAAAACAAGAAATTTGTTCATTGTATAAGTTCTGTTTTTTAGTTCTGAGTTGAGTGAGTTAAGTTAAATCAAATAATTGACTTTTGACCTAAAAAAAGCCGGGAAATTCCCGGCTTTTTTACTTATTCTCTTAAAAGTTCCTTAACTGCCGGTACAACTTGCCATCGCT
>NZ_CEYAEZ010000099.1:0-3713 GCF_982781345.1 Desulfovulcanus sp. | reverse complement strand
AAGAATATTTGTTTACCCAAAATATCCCATTATGCTCTGTCCGCAAGCAAGTTTTGAGAACAGGTCCAAGTCTTTGTTCCAGCATGAAAGAAACCATAAGTTGATAAAAAGGTTCGGCTACAAGCTCTTAATAATGATATAGTCTTGCCACTGAACACTAAACCCCATCTCGATTTTGGACAAAAAATCTTTGTCTTTAATTTGACTTTTTTTAAAAAAGAGGGTTATAGTTAAAGTTTTCAAAGTTTACCTTCGGACTCTGCTAACTCTGCAAGGAAAATCTAGTCTCAAACTTGTCTGAAAACAACAGGGTAACTTAAAAGTAACCGTTTCTTTGAAGGAGAGGAATTTCTATGTCTAATAAATATATAACAGACATTCACCAAGTAAAAAGATTGACTAAGAATGATTTGCAGAGAATTGAGCCAGTTGTCCAAAAATTTGGCTTCAGGGCCAATGAATTTTATCTATCTCTAATCAACTGGGACGATCCCCACGATCCCATCCGGCGAATCATCATCCCCGATGAAGAAGAGCTGACTCCCTGGGGCCGTTTAGACGCTTCAGATGAGCAAAACTACACAGTTTATCCGGGTCTGCAACATAAGTATACAAGTACTGCTGTTCTTCTGGTCAGCAATTCTTGCGGTGGGTTTTGTCGCTTTTGTTTTCGCAAGAGATTATTTTTATTCCCTGAAGAGGAAGAATATATTCGCGACTTTGAACAGGCTCTTGACTATCTTAGACAGCACAAGGAAGTGAGCAATGTATTACTTACAGGTGGGGACGTTCTTATGTTGTCTACTTCCAGACTAAAAAAAATCATTGAGTCCTTGCGCCAAATCGACCATATCCAAGTCATCCGAATCGGCACTAAGCTTTTGGCCTATAATCCATATCGAGTGCTTGAAGATCCTGAACTACTGGAACTGATTAAAAAATTCAGCACCCCTCAAAAAAGAATATATATAATGACCCATTTTAACCATCCCAATGAGATCACAACGCAAAGCCAACAAGCTGCTCATCTTTTACTCACATCCGGAGCCATCCTGGCAAACCAAACACCAATGCTTAAAGGAGTCAACGACGACCCGAAAATATTGTCCGATTTATTCAGAAAACTCTCATACATAGGCATCCCACCTTATTATGTCTTTTTATGCCGGCCAACAGTTGGTAATAAGGGTTTTGCCGTACCCGTTGAAAAGGCCCTGGAAATATTTCAGCAGGCCCAGACGATGGGTTCAGGACTGGCCAAAAGGGCCAGGCTGACCATGTCCCATAGCACAGGCAAATTGGAGGTTATCTTCCAAACTGAGGATAAAATTTATTTCCGCTACCACCGCTCAGCAGATCCCAAGCATAGCGGAAAGGTTATGATTTTTAAACGCAATCCCAATGCCTATTGGCTGGACGACTATGAAGAAAAGGTTGCTGAGCAGAGCTGTTCTAAACCAACGCCTCGCTTATAGTGGTGACTAGAAGCATGTTTCGCAAGTAAAACCAGAGCGAAACTCGAATTATTCAGCTGCAGCTTTGTCCAGGTCCGCAAGTAACTTATTCAGCTCAATCCCATATTTTTGGGCCACCTCTTCAAGGGTACAAAAAAGACTCTGGCAGCAAATACATTCGCCAGCCAACTTATCATATTCACGAAACACTTGCTCTGTGGGCCTATATTTGGCTACCACATCCAGAACTGTTAACTGAGGAGTAATCTTTCGCGTCATTTTCCCCATCCTCATTTTCTGTCCTTTTGATAGACCCAAAAATTTTCGTTTAGTCGTCAAAATCAACTCTTTGCCCAAAAACGTTTTTTTTCAGATTAACGCTTTCCTTGCTTAAAATCATCTCCCTTGTCCATAAAGCCGAGGGCTCTATCTGCTCTGCCTTAGTACCAAGATCATAACTGTCTACATCCAGAATAAGTTCCTTGGCGATACTTGCAGTGTCTTTGGCATTAAACACATTGGTCAATAGTTCATAAGTAAATCCTTCCACCCCTTTAGCCATGCGCTCTCTCACCCCTTTGGGTTCACTTAACAACTTATTTTCAAAAGGCAAATTCAACTTTTTATAGTTTCCACCTTTAAATCCATTCTCCCGAGCACAGGCAACCATTTCCGCCCATAGATCTTCACTGACCCCTTTTCCCTTTTCTTTGATAAACTCTCCTTTCTCGTCTAATTCGGCATTACCATATTCATTGACTCTGACTCCCCAGGAAATCATCTGTAAGGCCGTGGCCACGTTGGCCTTTGTGGTATTTGTCTTCTCCGTAATCTCGCGTAACCGTTCAGAATCATTACCCGATGTACCGTGCTGGGCACCTGAAACCTTGTATGGTTTGAGTGCTGCATGAACCCTGGCCGTCAAATCTAGCTGAATTCCAACGTCACTGGCCTGAATCCCATGGGTAGTTCCATTATTTAAGGCAATCCAATCCGGAAAAATGGAATTGGCATTGAGCCCTTTAATCAGAAACAAGGCCTCTTCTGGTGTGGATAGACCTTCCTTGCCTTTAATCTCACCTACTTCGGTTTCATACCCTCCCCAAGAAGGAATTTTAGAAAAAAGCTCCCTGTTGGCCAACAAATTTTCCTTGTCTGACAAATGGGAAGCATCGATGGCTATAGATGTAATGCCCTGCTCGAACATAGAGGGGATCTGAATCTTAGCCTTTTCTAAATCCTGTTTGTTCTTGATCGTAAAGTGATCAGCATGAATGGCTACTGGAATAGTAATATTCATTTCATTACATAACCCATCAACTATGCGAGCTAAATTCCAAAAATTTATGGCGCAATAAGGGCTTGGTCCGCCTTCTGATTTAGCAATCTCCAGAATTATAGCGGCATTTGCCCTTTGCGCGGCCATTAAAACACCGCGAATGACAAAATAATTGCGGCCATTAGCAGCAATGGTCATGGCTTTGCCCTTGGCCAACATGGCCCGGTCAATGACTTTGCCACTGACGAGTAAAGCTTTGGAACAGGGGAAAATCCTTTGTATATTAGGGGGACGACCAACTTTAAGCAAGGTAGCGTAATTTTTATCCATATCTGCCTCCATTTGTTCAGGTTGCCATTTCTAACTATGCTCTTTAGAATATCCCTTTGTTTACCTTAACACTCTTCATGCGACTTAGGGGAAAAACAATGTCTAAAATAATTTTTCTTGGTCTGGCCGGAGGCCTGGGAGCAATTAGCCGGTATTATATATCCGGATTAGTACAAAACTATTTTAATACCACTTACCCCCTAGGCACAGCTGCTGTTAATCTCCTTGGATGCCTGGCTTTTGGTTTTATTTGGGCCTTACTTGAAGATAAACTACTACTGGCGCCCTCTCTTCGACTTTATGTCCTGACAGGATTTATGGGGGCCTTCACCACGTTTTCTACTTTTAGCTTTGAAACTGCCAACCTGGTCCGCTATTCTCAATGGTTTTGGGCCATGATAAATCTGGTGGGACAAAATGTTTTAGGAATATCTCTTATCTTTTTTGGGATGTTTTTGGCAAGGATAATCAAATAATTTTTTGCTAAAAACGAAAAGGGTGCCTAAAAAATTTAATCTTTGAAAAAAAAATGTTGACTTCGGGAACGGATTTGCATAAATGCTTCTTCTCGGTTGCGAATGAGAGCAATCAAAATTCCCCGGTAGCTCAATCGGCAGAGCGGGTGGCTGTTAACCACTAGGTTGGCGGTT
>NZ_CEYAEZ010000098.1:0-3837 GCF_982781345.1 Desulfovulcanus sp. | reverse complement strand
CAGCCCGCAAGCAAGCCTTAGATGTGTCCAAGTCTTTGTTAGCATTGAAGAAAATACACTCGCAAATTAACTCAGAAAGTTGAGGTCTAATTTTAGTCGTTGATTATATAAACTCTTCGCCCCGCATTTTGGGGGGGCGAAGAGTAAGATTTCTATCGTTTCACTTTGGGTAACGTGCTTATCACGTGACTCTTTTATATTTTTTGCAAATAAATTTACGATTGAACGCGTACCAAATCTTTAATCAACAAAAGTTCAGCTATCTGCACTGCATTTAAGGCCGCTCCTTTGCGGATATTATCAGCCACAATCCACATATTCAAACCACATTCAATGGTCTCATCCTCGCGGATTCGGCCAACAAAGGTATCATCTTCTCCTGCAGCAAAAATAGCCAGAGGATAGATATTTTCCTTGGGGTTATCTAAGACTTTGACTCCCTGAGCCTGACTTAAAATGGCCCGAGCCTCTTTGGCTGTGATCTTTTTTTCTGTTTCAATATTTACGGACTCACTATGTCCATAAAAAACAGGGACACGCACAGCAGTGGCCGTCACTTTAATATTGGGATCGCCCATAATTTTTTGGGTCTCATTGACCATCTTCATCTCTTCTTTTGTATAGTCATTGTCTAAAAACACATCAATATGAGGCAAACAATTAAAAGCAATCTGATAAGGATAAACTTTCTTCTCCACTTCCTGCATATTAAAAATCTGGCGTACTTGCTTCTCCAATTCTTCTATGGCTTTTTGGCCGGTACCAGAAACTGCTTGATATGTGGACACTACCACTCTTTTAATTTTGCCCACATCATGGAGAGGCTTTAAAACCACAACCATTTGAATGGTCGAACAATTTGGGTTGGCAATAATCCCTTTATGCCAGTTTAAATCTTCGGGATTCACCTCCGGAACCACAAGGGGAACTTCATCATCCATGCGCCAAGCACTAGAATTGTCCACCACAACACAACCGGCCTTGACTGCATGAGGAGCAAACTTTTTGGAGGTTCCTCCTCCTGCTGAAAAAAGGGCCAAATCAATACCCTTAAAAGAATCCTCCGTCAGTTCTTCTACTATTAGATCCTGCCCTTTAAAAGGCACTCTTTTTCCTGCTGATCTGGCCGAGGCAAAGGCCCGGACTTCACTAGCCGGAAAATCTCTTTGCTCTAAAGTTTTGAGCATTTCCCTTCCCACTGCACCGGTTGCACCAACAACAGCGACTACAGGATTCTTGGCCATCTTTATCCTCCGAATTTAAAATTTTAATTGAGGGAATGTTCGAGTGATATAACCAACTCACAACTCAAAGTAAGGGCACAAAATTCTGTGCTCTGCTACATATTAGAGTCTGTGACCAACACCCATTTTGACTGCCAGGATTAAAAAAATTATGAAAAATTGTCCTCTTAAGTAAGGTTTGGCCACAGACTTATTAAAGATTAGACCGATGAAACTATCTGCAAACAAGCTTCTGCTTTGTTCAAGGTGTACAGGTGTACCCCTGGTGCACCACGTTGCAAGAGATCTTTAACTTGTTCACGCGCATATTCAATACCAAGAGATTTGACTCCTGCATCACCATGCTTTTCCTGAGCCTCTTCCAAGGCTTGCAGATAATCTTTGGGAATTGTTGCTCCACATAATGAGACAATACGTTTGATTACTTTCAAATTCATTATAGGCAAGATACCCGGAATAATAGGCTTATCAATACCTAGCTTACTGACTCTACGAACAAAGTCGAAATAAAGATCATTATCAAAAAAAAGCTGGGTTATGACAAAATCTCCACCTAAATCAAGTTTAAGTTTTAAATATTGTAAATCTTCCTCCGTACTCCTGGCCTCTATATGTCCTTCCGGATACCCAGCAACTCCTAAACAAAAATGGGGATATTTATTTTTGATAAACTGAACCAGATCAGAAGCAAATCTGAACTCTGTACTATCGGGAATAAATTTCTCTTGTCCTTGCGGAGGATCACCCCTCAAGGCCAACACATTATTAATGCCCTCTCTATTTAGACTGTCTAAAAAGGAAGAAATGGACTGGGGGGATGCGCCAATGCAGGTCAAATGTGCCATAGGCTCGAGTCCATAGTCTCTTTTTAGCCTGCTCACAATCTCCAAGGTATATGCTTGTGTGCTCCCGCCTGCTCCGTACGTAACCGAGACAAATAGCGGATTCAAGACTTTAAGCTTGTTGACCTGATCAAAAAAACCGGGCCAGGCAGCCCGGTCTTTAGGTGGAAAAAATTCCAGAGAAAAAAACTGGTCGTTTTGAGCAATCAATTCACTAATACGCAATGTTTCCTCTCCTTAAAATATGTAACCGGTTGATTTGGTTGAAACAGTTTAATTTAGTTTAATATGAATTACAAGTTTTCCTCTCCCCATATAACAGGGCAAATCCATGTATTTACTCCTACATTCTTCCCATCTTGCTGACTTCCCACCTTCCTGTCACATCACCGTCTCCGCGATTTTGAAAATCGGTAGATACATACTGATCACCAGGCCACCAACAACAAGTCCTAGAAAAACAATCATAAACGGCTCAATTAAAGAGGTCAAAGTCTCCACCGCCACATCTACCTCGTCATCATAAAAATCGGCAACCTTTTCCAACATGGTATCTAAGGCACCCGTGGATTCTCCAATAGATATCATGTGGATAACCATAGGAGGGAAAACTCCTGTTTCATCCAGAGGTTCAGCCAAGGTTTGTCCTTCAGCAATGCTTTTTTTAGCCTGCTTAACTCCCAGTTCCACACACTTATTTCCCGAAGTCTTGGAAACTATGTCCAGAGCATTTAAAATCGGTACCCCACTAGAAACCATGGTGCTCAAAGTCCGGCTAAACTTGGCCACAGCAACTTTACGTAAAAGTGGCCCGATAATAGGAACAAATAAAATCCAGGTATCCACTATAATTTTACCCCGCTCCCAGCGGTAAAAAAACCTGAACGCGACAATTAAAACAATGATTCCTCCCAATAGGTAAAAAAAGTTGCTTTTTACTAACCGGCTCATATTTATCACAATCTGCGTCGGAAGGGGCAAGGCACCGCCAAAATCAGCAAACATCCTCTCAAAAGTTGGAATAACAAAAATGAGGATGACAGCTATAACGGCCACAGCCACAGACAGTACCACGGCCGGATAAATCATAGCCCCTTTAACCTTAGATTTTAATTTGGCAACTTTTTCAATATAGTCGGCAAGACGCAGAAGAACTATATCCAAAACACCGCCAGCTTCGCCCGCATTAACCATATTGACATACAAATCATCAAAAACATCTCTATGTTTTTTCAAGGCTTCATACAAAGAAGAACCCGCTTCAATATCATTGCGCACTTCATAGAGCTTTCGTCTGAGCTTATCATTTTCAGTCTGTTCGCACATGATCTGCAAGGCCTGGAGAATAGGAACACCAGAATCAATCATGGTCGCAAACTGGCGGCTAAAGACAACCATATCCCTGGAAGTAACCTTTCCTTCTAGAAAAGTACCTTCCAGAATATCCTTGGGCTTGGGTTTTACTTTGATATCTGTATATCCCCGGCGCTTCAAGGCCGATTCAGCCATTTCCAAACTTGGCGCATCCAAGTCACCTTTGACTCTCCTTCCTGACCTGTTCTTGGCTTTGTAAATAAAAATCGGCATAATCTTATTCCTCTCTTAATTAAGCTCGTTACCAAGACTAGAATAAACCATGTAAATTAACTCAACTTTCTGACACGATTAACATCCTCAAATTACTACACAATTGAAGAGTGCATTTTTTGAAATGCATTACAAACGGGTTGGGTAACACATCTTGGCGAAGA
>NZ_CEYAEZ010000097.1:0-3839 GCF_982781345.1 Desulfovulcanus sp. | reverse complement strand
CATAGTGAACAAAGATTTTACTATGTAATGTTCATATGTTAACATGATAGCAGAAAAGAGGACTGCTACTTGTGCCCATAAACCCAAATTTGATTTAACTACAAAAGCTACCCAGAATGCTACTGCCAAAATATGAAAAACCCTTGCTATCCACATGGTTTTTTTAGCACCAAATTTGGAAGGAATAGAGTGTAAGTTATTGGCTTTGTCAAATTCCATATCTTGCAAGGAGTAAAGTAAATCAAATCCTGCTACCCAAAACATCACACCAAGTGCAAGGTAGAGTGACCATAGTGTTATCTCTCCAGAGACTGCTACCACCCCTGCAATAGGCGCTAAACCAAGGCTAACCCCAAGTATGAGATGCGCAAGCGCTGAAAAGCGTTTAAAAAGTGTGTATGCCCCTAACACTGCCAATATAGGTAGAGAAAGTTGAAAGGCTAAAGTATTAACAAAATAAGCCACCACTATAAAAAGCAGTGCATTAATAACAATAAATCCTAACATCTGCGCATTAGAAACTCTTCCATCTACAGAAGGACGTCCTTTAGTACGTGGGTTGAGGATATCAACATCTCTGTCTAAATAACGATTCACACCCATAGCAAAGTTACGTGCGCTTACTGCTGCTAATACGCCTAAAAAAAGTAGTCTCCATCCAAACCAACCAGAACCACTGTCAAGATAAGAAGCAACAAGCATAGCGATGAAGATAAATGGTAAAGAAAAGACTGAGTGTTTAAACATCACCAATTCAGAAAAATCTCTAAAGAGCTTTTTGAGTTTTTGCACGTCTGTACCTATGGGTGAGGGATTTTAAGTTTGGAGTTAAGTGACCATGCGATTGCTGTCACTAGCAGTGCAATGATATATCCACTATTAACCATACCATAGGCTGTTAATAGATAGAGTATCCATAGTAAGATGGCTCCAAGTGGTGTAGGCACACCCTCAAAGAACTTCTCTACTTCGCCTACGTCTACTTTGAGGTTAAACTCTACAAGTCTTCTAAGACCGTTGATAATATACCAAATAAATACAAGTCCCAGAACAAGTTCTTCAACACCTGTGACACCAATATATTGTTTGACAGCATAAAAAAGTAAAAATGCAGGCATCACCACAAAAGAGAGAAAGTCTGCAAAGGAGTCTAGTTGGATTCCAAATTCTGTTGAAAGATTATATTTACGTGCTAGTTTACCATCAGCTATATCACACGCACCACCTATCCATGCGAGAATGATTGCTGTGAAAAAGTCACCTTTAACGATGAAGTAAATCGCCATGACACCCATCGTAATGTTCAAATAGGTTACAAGGTTTGCAATGTTAAAACGGTTATCTTTGTTAAATAAATTCATATTTAGCCTTATCTTTAAAAATAACATTTTACCTTTTTTGTTGTTATGCTATGATTACACCATGAAACACTTTCAACAACTAGCCCTCATTGGTCCTACAGCATCAGGGAAAACAGCACTTTCTATTAAAATTGCGCAAAAGATGAATGCCCATATACTTTCACTTGATTCTCTCTCTATTTACAAAGAGATAGACATCGTTTCAGCCAAACCTACCATAGAAGAACGTGGAGATATACAACATTTTGGGATAGATGTTATCTACCCTCATGAAGATTTTGATGTTACTACTTTTATAAAGCTTTATCATGAAGTATATGCAAAATGTTTAGCAGAAAAGAAAAATCTTGTGATAGTTGGAGGAACAAGTTTTTATCTCAAAATGCTCATAGAAGGTATCTCAGAACTTCCAACTATCTCTGAACATACAAAACAAGAGACACAGAAACATTTACTTGACCTAGAAAAAGCATACGCTATGCTCACTACTTTAGATAGTGAATATATGTCACATATAGAAACTAATGATGCATATCGCATAGAAAAAGCACTCCATATTTATATTGAGACTTCACTTACCCCTACAGCGTATTTTAAACAAAATCCTCCAAAAGCCACTATTACTAAGCCACTACCTATCTATCAAATAGTTTGGGATAGAGCTTTACTACGTGAACGTATATCACTACGTACACAAATAATGGTCTCAGATGGTCTCATAGATGAGATATGTATGTTAGAGCGTAAATATGGACGTAGCCCTAACTGTATGAAGTCTATAGGTATCAAAGAGACACTGGCTTACTTAGATGGCTTATATGATAAAAAGATGCTCATAGAGAAGATAGCAACAAATACTGCTCGCCTTGCAAAAAGACAGACAACATTTAACAATTCTCAGTTTGAAAATGTCATAAAAGGAAGTGTGGAAGAGTTGGAGAATATTTTACTATAAGGTGCGTTAACAAACGCACCCTATAATATATAAATTAATACCCACTCGCACTAATCATATAGTACAAGTAAGATACCAGTGGTTGTACATAGAAGATAGCTGTTACAGTTGCAACTGTTGCTAACCCGATGATAACCATAAGTGGTTTAGAGATGTTGTAGTACACTGTATCTACATCTTTTACAGGATTTTTTAAGAACATATAAACAATGAGTTTTAAGTAATAATATGCTGCTATCGCTGAATTTAATCCCATAATAATCGCTAACCAAATATAACCAGCATTTACTGCTGCTTGCATCACATAAACTTTACCCCAGAATACAGAGAATGGTGGTACACCCGCAAGTGAGAGCATGAACAGAGCCATCACCACTGCACCCATTGGCATAATTTGAATTAATCCAGCAAATTTTTCATAAGGGTGGTCATAACGTTTATCAAATCTTCTTGTTTTATGACGAGAAATCCATAACATTGCAAATGCCCCAAGATTTGTGAACATAAAGAGTGCATAGTATAAGAATATCGCCGTGTTACCTTCTGTTGTATCAAGAGCAAGTGCTGCCATAATGAAACCAGCATGAGAGATAGATGAATATGCAAGCATACGTTTTACATCATTTTGTACAAGTGCCATAATATTAGCAAGTGTCATCGTAAATACAGCTAAAATAAGAATAGTCCATCTTACCCACTCGATACCAAGGTCAATGTACATACCAAAGATTCTGATACTCACAACAAATGCTGCAATTTTAGGAACCACTGACATATATCCAGCAAGTGGTGCAGAAGCTCCTTCATACACATCTGGTGCCCAAGTATGGAAAGGGAAGAGTGAAAGCTTAAATGCAAAAGCTACTAGTAATAATACTGATGAACCAAAAATTGCGATCATAAGTCCTATCTCATTCATACGTGTTGCCATTACCTCTGCTACTTTATAAAGCTCTATAGAGCCAGTAAGTGCATAAACTACTGCTGAACCCATAGCAAAAAATGCCGCTGCAAGTGCCCCCATAGTAAAGTACTTCACTGCTGCCTCATAAGAGTTACTTCTATTGTGAAGCGCGATGAGTGTATAGAGTGCCAATGATGCTGTCTCAATCCCTACAAAAATAAGGATAAGGTTATCAGTGGCTACCATAAACTGGAATCCTGCAATCATAAACAAGAAAAGTGCAAAGAATTCAGGGTATGAATACTCATGGAAACGTTTAGATGTCAATGCCAATGGAATGAATATCATTGAACCACCAATAATCATCAGTTGAGAGATAATAGAGATACCATCAATAAGCATCACATCAAAGAAACCACGTTCATTGACATTAAGACCCAATACAGCACCAAAATCAATAAACAATACAAGTACTGTAAGCATAACGTACAATGATTTATCTAATTTATCATTCATAAGGTCTAAGATTAAAATAATCAAACCACCTGCAATAGCAACAAGCATTGGAGCAAGGGTTATAAGTTTAGAGAGTCTAAACCTTATAACCCTTGCTCCAATG
>NZ_CEYAEZ010000096.1:0-3841 GCF_982781345.1 Desulfovulcanus sp. | reverse complement strand
TTTAGATGGGTCCAAGTCTTTGTACCAGCATGAAAGAAACCAAGACTAGAATAAACCATGAAAATTAATTGATAAAAAGGTTCGGCCACAGGCTCTAAAGTTATAGGGGGCACGGGGCACCCCGTGCCCCTACGGCCACACCTTGGGCACAGACAAAGATAAAATCCCAATGCCAATGCCAAGTTTAGCAACAACACCAAATACTTTGCCCCACATTGCTCCAAAGGCCGCTTTTCTGGCCTCCGGGGTTGGGCGGCCCTGCAACTTTTCTAACAAAAAACAACCTATATAGGCTCCCAAAAAAGCGCCTGCTAAGGCTCCAAAGCCCAGCAAAAACGGAGCCAGGAAAATAGAGCCCAGTATTGCACCGAGCATCGCACCCCAATTGCCCTTGCTTGTCCCCCCGTATTTTTTGGCCCCCCAAACGCTTGCACCAAATTCAATACCTTCACCAACCAAGGCCAGGGCAATCAAGAGAGCAAAAAACAACCACCCGGCATTTAGCTCCGGATGTGTCCACTTCCAAATGGCAAACAACCCGATAATGGCCCAGTTTCCAGGCAGGCCAAAAAAATTAAGGGCCAAGCATAAAATCAAAAGAATGGTAAACAATCCAGCAAATAATTCAGCCATTATTTTTTGAGTTCCAAGTTCTAAGTTCTAAATTCCGGGGTGAATAATTTGAGTGCGGTTTCTTCTCTTCTCCCCGCCCCCAACTTCTTATCTTCCCAACTTCCTATTTTCCAATCTCTTCCGCGGCCCTTTCCACCTCTTCCTGCATTTTTTGCCGAAAGGCCTTGAGCTTTTCAGAAAGAGAGGCATCATTAAGTGCCAGAATCTGTGCAGCCATCCAGGCGGCATTTTTGGCTCCGGCTTTGTCTATGGCGACAGTGCCCACGGGGAATCCAGGGGGCATTTGCACTGTGGACAGAAGAGCATCAAATCCTCCCATACTGGAAGCTGAAATAGGAATACCGATTACAGGCCGTATGGTCCTGGCAGCAACTGCCCCTGCCAAATGAGCAGCCATGCCGGCAGCACAGATGAAAACCTGACAGCCCTTGTCCTCCATTTCCTTGATCAGGCTTTCGGTTCTTTCAGGAGTTCTGTGAGCAGAAGTTATGGTCATCTCATACTCAATGCCCAGATCAGCCAACACTTCAGCACAGGGCTTAACTTTATCCAGGTCAGATTTACTTCCCATAAAAATTGCTACCTTAGGCATTATTTACCTCCCCTTAAATCAACAACTCTTTTTGCTTTTCCTTCTGTTTTAGGCAAAGAATTAGACTCCACCAATTCAACGCGCGGGGTGATCAATATCTCGTCCTTGAGTTTATGGGCTATTTTTCGCTGCAATTCTTTCAGTGCTCGCATATCCTCTACAAAATATTCCTCGCGAATCTCCACTTTAACCCGCATTTGGTCCAAGTAGCCTTCCTTTATCAGTTCGATAAGGTAATTTTGCCCAACCTCAGGCATAGACATAAGCACCTTTTCCACCTGCATGGGGTAAATATTCACCCCTTTGAGAATAATCATATCGTCAGAACGGCCTAAAATGCGATCTATGCGCCTGTGTTCACGACCACAGGGACATTTACCAGGAATAAACCTGGTCAGGTCCTTGGTCCGATAGCGAATTATTGGCATGCCTTCGCGGGTTAGAGTAGTCAGCACCAGTTCACCAACTTCACCTTCTGGTACTGGCTCCAAAGTCTCAGGATCTACAATCTCCGGCAAATAAGCATCTTCCCAGACATGCATGCCTTCCTGGCATTCACATTCAAAGGCCACGCCCGGGCCGTTCATCTCAGACAACCCATAGGAATTATAAGCTTTAACTCCATAAATATCTTCGATACGCTGTCGGATCTCTTCTGTGTGGGGCTCAGCGCCAATAAGCAAAATGCGCAAATAAAGACTTTTGGGATCAACGTCCATTTCATCAAAAACAGTGCTTAAATGGAGAGCATAAGAAGGAATAATGTGTGCAACCGTGACCTTAAAATCCTTGAGCAGCTTGATCTGACGCTTGCTGTTTCCGGCCCCAGCCGGGATGGTCAGGCATCCCAAGCGTTCAGCTCCATAATGAATGCCCAAGCCTCCGGTAAACAGGCCATATCCGCTTATGTTCTGGAAGACATCGGTATCTCTGACCCCGACCATATGCATGCATCTGGCCACCAAATCCGCCCAGGTATTCAAATCGTTCCGGGTATGGACAATAACTGTGGGTGCACCTGTTGTCCCGGATGAAGCGTGCAGCCTGACCAGTTTATCCACAGGCACAGTCAAAAGGCCATAAGGATATTGAGAGCGCAGGTCTTCCTTGGTGGTAAAAGGCAACTTTCCTACATCCTGGACTGAATTTATATCCCCCACCCTAACTCCGGCATAAGCCAACTTGTTCCGGTAAAAAGATGATTTTGTGCATTGAAAGACTGTATTCTTAAGCCTTACCCCTTGCAACCTGTCCAATTCCTGCCGGGTCAATAGCTCCTCTTTGTGCAGAAACTCCATATTCTCTCTCCTTTAAACCTTCCAAAACGAAAAAGGACCAAAGTCTGATGTTTTTCAAAGGTATAAGCTGCACCTATTTCGGGACTTAGTGCTAGACCGTATTAACTTAAGAGTTCTCTGAAGGAACGGGGATATCAGTCAAATTTTCAAAGGCCGTATACCGGTTGAGATAAGCAAGTTCGACTACCCCTATAGGCCCGTTTCTCTGCTTACCAATAATGATTTCAGCCCTACCCTTTTTGGGATTGTCTTCTTTTTTATTGTATACTTCATCCCGGTAAAGAAAGAGTATTAAATCTGCATCCTGCTCAATTGCGCCTGATTCTCTCAGGTCTGAAAGCATAGGCCTTTTATTGGTCCTCTCTTCTACTTTACGGTTAAGCTGAGACAGGGCCACCACGGGCACGTTCATCTCTTTGGCTAATGCCTTCAATGCCCTGGAAATTTCTGATATTTCCTGCTCCCTGGAATCAATACGGCGGCTGGCACGCATGAGCTGCAAATAATCCACAATGACCATGCCCAAATCCTTTTCTGATTTAAGCCGCCGGCACCTGGCACGCATCTCCATGGTGGTCAAAGCCGGGGTATCGTCAATATATATAGGGGCTCGAGACAAGGCGTCAGCAGCCTGATACAGTCTGCTCCAATCTTCGTCATTCAAAAACCCGGTACGCAGATTCTTCAGGTCCACCTTGCCCCAGGAACAGAGCATACGCATCATGAGTTGCTCCATGGACATTTCCAAGGAAAAGATGGCTATAGGCACATCATGAAGCACTGCTGAACGCATACCCACATTCAGGGCAAAGGCTGTCTTACCCATGCTCGGACGGCCAGCAATGATTATCAGGTCTGTGGGCTGAAAACCTGCGGTAATTTCATCCAGGTGGTAATAACCTGTAGGCACCCCTGTAACCAGTTCTCTCCTGTCTACCCGCTTTTCCAGGAGCTCAAAGACCTCGCCCACCAACTCTTTGCTGGATCTAAACACCGGCTTGGTTTTAGATTCGGTAATGGTGAAAATCTGTTGCTCTGACTTGTCCAGAAGATCTTCTACGTCTTGCCCTGGTTCAAAGCTTTGGGAAATAATGTTTGAGGCCGTCTCGATAAGTTTTCTTCGGATGGACTTTTCTTTGACAATGCGGGCGTAAAAAATGGCATTCGAACTGGCAGCAACGGAGTCGGTCAGTGAGGCCAGATACACTGCCCCGCCTACTGCATCAAGCTTGCCTTTTTTCTCCAGGTCTTCTGATACAGTAACCAGGTCAATGGGGATATTCTGGCGATAAAGGTCTAAAAAGGACTGATAAATTAT
>NZ_CEYAEZ010000095.1:0-3860 GCF_982781345.1 Desulfovulcanus sp. | reverse complement strand
GACCGAGTTAGGCAGCCTTAATTAAAATCTTTTTAAATCGTTAGCTCCAAAATTTGCTTAAAAACCTGAAAATATAATGCCCCATAACTCCAACTAATCGTGTTAAAATTTTAATTCAGGCTGCCTTCGAGGAAGTTTTTTCGCCTGTTTGACAAAAATTCCGGATTGCTTAATTGTCAATAAACAAAATTAGCTCACTTTCTATGGATTCAGGTTTCTATTTAGAGTCTGTGGCCAAACCCCATTTTGACTACCAGATTAGAAATCCTGATTTCTTGAAAGCATTGCAACGGGCTGGGTAATCCCGCACCCATTTTCAGCAAATTTTGTGGCAAAGCAAAAAATTAACTTTAAAACCATCAATGCTCATCGTTATTCAGATACTTAGTCAGAATGGGTGCGGAACGAAGCTTGCGAATAAGCAGAGCATCGAGGTGACAAAGCTAAATATCTGGTACTAGTCGCCATAACTATCGACAATAAAAGAATATTCATTTGAGTAAGATTTGGCCGCAGACTCTTTAGACACAATAGATTGCCTTGCCACATTTTTTCACGAATCGTGAATTACGACTCAAAACTATATGGAGGCCTAAACACCCCCTTTTCTGTAATAATAGCACTTATAAGCTCGTTTGGGGTTATATCAAAGGCAAAGTTAAACACCTCTACCCCCGGCGGAACAACAGCTTGACCATTGATATGGGTTACTTCACTGGCCGGTCTCTCTTCAATAGGAATGTCATCACCGGTTGGAGTTTTGGGGTCAATGGTAGACATTGGTGCGGCCACATAAAACGGAATATTGTGGGCCTTAGCCAGAAGAGCTACCCCATATGTGCCAATCTTATTGGCCACATCGCCATTTCTGGCAATACGGTCTGCGCCCACTATGACCTTGTGCACCAAGCCTTTACGCATAAGCAAAGCCGCGGCATTATCGCAAGCCACTTTAACCGGAATACCATCTTGCTTGAGCTCATAAGCCGTAAGCCTTGCCCCCTGCAAAAAAGGCCTGGTCTCATTGGCAATGACCTCAATTTTTTTACCAGCCTCGATAGCTGCCCGAATAACTCCTAAGGCCGTGCCATATCCACCCGTGGCTAAGCTTCCGGCATTGCAATGAGTCATAACCACATCTCCATCACAGAGCAGCTCCGCACCAAACTGACCCATTTTTTTATTTATGCTTATATCTTCAGCTAGAATTTTCCGGGCCAGCTCAAGCCACAAATGAGCAAGTTCCACAGGAGAATCGATTTGGCTCTTCGCCCAGGCCGAGCGCATAAAATCCACTGCCCAAACTAAATTAACTGCTGTAGGCCTGGCCTGCGATAATTCATTCAGTCCCTGGTCTATTTTGGCCTTCCATTCTCCTGCGGCAGCCGCTTCCCTGGCCAGCAAATAACAGCCAAAAGCTGCTGTAACCCCAATAGCCGGTGCACCTCGAACGACCATCTCTTTCAAGGCATAAATTACATCTTCCAGACTAGTGCAAAGAAACCACTCCTCCTTTAAAGGTAAATAGCGCTGATCGAGCAGGACCAGGGCATTCTTTTCTGAGTCGAAGTAAATGTGATTCATAAATTAACTCAACTTTTCTCTCAAAATTTTGTTCACCAAACCTGGATTGGCCTGGCCTTTTGTCTTTTTCATCACTTGCCCAACAAAAAAACCGAGCAACTTGGTCTGACCACTCTTGTACCTCTCAACTTCCTTGGGCAAACTGGCCAGAACTTCTTCCACCACCTGTTCCAAAGCACTGCTATCAGAGATCTGAACCATGCCCTTGTCCCGAACATATTCTTCGGGATCCTGACCAGTATTAAAAATTTCGGAAAAAATACTCTTCCCGATTTTACCGCTAATCAAACCATCATCAATTATTTTTATTAGTTTGGCCAAGTTCTCTGGTCTAAACTTACTCTGGCTAATATTTATTTTGGCCTCGTTAAGTTCGCGCAAGACTTCGCCCATGATCCAGTTGCTGACTTTTTTGGGCTGGTTGTAAATTTTCACTGTCTGTTCAAAAAAATCAGCCAGATCTCTCTCCGCAGTTAACACTTCCGCATCATAAACAGGCAAATCGTATTCCTGGACAAACCTGTCCTGTTTGGCAGCAGGTAGTTCTGGAAGCTCTTGTCGCCAGGCCTCAATCCACTCATCTTTCAACACCAGTGGTACCAGATCAGGATCCGGGAAGTAACGGTAATCATGGGCCTCTTCTTTCCCCCGCATGGGCTTGGTGATATTTTTTTCTGCATCGTAGAGCCTGGTTTCCTGAACTACTTTTTCTCCATCTTCAACCAGGTCAATCTGACGCTCTATCTCATATTCTAGAGCCCGCTGCACGTGACGAAATGAATTCATATTCTTGAGTTCAGTCCTTGTCCCAAATTCTTTCTGACCTTTGGGCCGAATAGAGACATTGGCATCGCAGCGGAAACTGCCCTCTTCCATGTTTCCATCACAGATATCTAAATAGACCAAAATACTACGCAAGGCCTTTAAATAAGCCACAGCTTCTTCCGGACTGCGAATATCCGGTTCAGAAACAATCTCAATCAAGGGTACTCCTGTACGGTTCAAATCCACAAAACTAACATTTTCCGCTGACGAGTGAACTGACTTGCCCGCGTCTTCTTCCATATGAATCCGGGTAATGCCTATTTTCTTCTCCTTTCCACCCACTTGAACAGTAATATAGCCGTGCTCAGCCACTGGCAGCTCATATTGGGAAATCTGATAACCTTTGGGTAAATCCGGATAAAAATAATTTTTACGGGCAAAAATTGACCTTTTGTTAATCTTACAATTCACGGCCAAAGCCATCTTAACGGCATATTCCACCGCCCTTTTATTCAGGACCGGCAACACCCCGGGCATACCCATACACACCGGGCAGGTATTTTCATTGGGATCCTTACCAAACTCTGTGGAACATGAACAAAAAATTTTACTTTTGGTTTTTAGTTGGGCATGGACCTCCAACCCAATTACAGTCTCATATTCAGGCATTTATAACACTCCATTTTTCAAATTTACCCCTTAATCCTTATCCCTTAGACCTACTATATAGTTCAGGATTAAGCTTTGGATCATTATACATCTTAAACTGAAAATAAACTTTGGGTCTTTTTAGTCCCAAAGCATATTCTTCGATCAAATCCAGAATGCTTTGCCCCAGATCTTCGTGCTGTTCCCGCAAAGTGACAAGTTTTTCTCGGCAACGGGCAATATGCTCCTTGTCAACGTCCTGACGCTGTGTCTGCTCCTGCATATGATAAATTTTCAAGCTTAAAATCGACATCCTGTCCAGAGCAGAGCCAATGGTCTCAGTATTGTATCTCGTTTTCGCCTCTTTGGGCAGGATAGTTTCTATCCTTTGCACTAACCAGGCATCCATCTTCTCAATAAGATCATTGCGCTGCTGGTTTAAACTATCAATTTCTCTTTTACAGTTGGCAATGACCTCAGGGCTGACGTCTGTCCTTCTGGCCTTATCCTCCACATGCCACAATTTAAAATTGCACAAATGCTGGGCCAGAACTATATCTTTCAAATCACTTTGGTCATCAATTTCGTCTAAAAACAATTCCGGCTCGCTCTGATGCCATTCTATCACTTTTTTTAATTGTAGGCTCCAGCAATCCCGAAGGAGATTTTTAAGAGAGTCTTTGCTGATTATTTCCTGCATAATCTTTATAATTCCCGTCTCACGCTCCTGAATCTGTGGCCAAACCCCGTTTTGACTACCAGATTAGAACTCCTGGTTTCTTGAAAGCATTGCAAAGGGCTGGACAAACCATCTTGACGAAGCTTGCGGATAAGCAGAGCATCGGGCTGACAAAGCTAAATAT
>NZ_CEYAEZ010000094.1:0-4051 GCF_982781345.1 Desulfovulcanus sp. | reverse complement strand
TTTGAAGTATGTTCAAGCTCAGGATCTTTTTCTCGGGCGGCTAAAGGGTGTTGAAGATCCCGAAGAAAAAAGAAAAATTATTGGTTACACTTTTATTGAAGTTTTTGAAAAGGAAGCCAAGGCCATACCCGGAGTAAAATGGTTGGCCCAGGGAACTCTTTATCCTGATGTTATTGAAAGCGTTTCTTTCAGGGGCCCTTCTGCTGTAATTAAAAGCCATCACAATGTCGGTGGACTACCAGAAAAAATGCAGCTAAAACTAGTGGAGCCTCTGCGGGAACTGTTTAAGGACGAGGTGCGCAAAGTTGCTGTTGAATTGGGTTTGCCAGATTTTATCGTCTGGCGTCATCCTTTTCCTGGCCCTGGTTTGGCCATTCGTATTATAGGCGAAGTTACACCGGAAAGGTTGGATATCTTACGCCAAGCAGATAAGATTGTTCAAAGTGAGTTAAAGGCTTCTGATTGGTATCGTAAGGTGTGGCAGGGGTTTGCCGTGCTTTTGCCTTTAAAGACTGTTGGTGTTATGGGA
The DNA here is from genome assembly GCF_982781345.1 of Desulfovulcanus sp. Taxonomy (NCBI): domain Bacteria; kingdom Pseudomonadati; phylum Thermodesulfobacteriota; class Desulfovibrionia; order Desulfovibrionales; family Desulfonauticaceae; genus Desulfovulcanus; species Desulfovulcanus sp. The sequence continues at coordinate 3,522 of NZ_CEYAEZ010000094.1, read as the reverse complement.
GATGAAAGAACCTATGAGCATGTTATTGCTTTGCGCGTGGTAGATAGCATTGATGCCATGACAGCTGATTGGTCAAGATTGCCTTCTGAGCTTCTGGCCCGGATATCCAACAGAATTATCAATGAAGTTAAAGGTGTGAACAGGGTTGTTTATGATATTTCCTCAAAACCTCCCAGCACTATTGAATGGGAATAGGAAATGGATTTTTGACTGGATTGATTTGATTAGAGTTTGATTAATTGGGATATTTGGTAAGCGAGGCTGCGGAGTTAGGGGTTAAAGTTTGGTTGTTGAAATAGAAAAAGGAAAATAGAATGTTTGGTATTGGTTCAACAGAATTGCTTATTATTTTGGTTGTTGCCTTAATTGTTATTGGGCCTTCCAAACTACCGGAAATAGCAAAGACTTTGGGCAAGGCCATGGCTGAATTCAGGCGTGTAAGTAGTGATGTCAAGAGAACGATTGAAATGGAAGTAGAGAAGGAGGAGGAAAGAAGAACCAAAGAAGAGGTAAAAAAAGATTTCAAGACCATAGAGCAAGAGGAAAGTTCTCTTAAAAATGAAGAGTCAAAAGATGACCAGGAAGAGGAAGTTCTAATTGAAGGTGATTTGGATGAGGAAGAAAGCAGTACAAAAAAACGTGCTAGTCTTAAGGAAGAGATAAATGGTTAAAGAAGAGGTAAAAGAGAATACTCCTGAGCAGGATGCGTCCCTGGAAGGGGAGATGACTTTTACTGAGCACCTGGAGGAACTACGTCAGAGGCTTATACGTTGTATCATTGGCGCAGTAATCGGTTTTGCAGTTTGCTATCCTTTTTCGGAGAGACTTTTTGAGCTTTTGATGGAGCCTTTGCTTACTGCTCTCCCTCCTGAAAGCACATTGATTTTTACCTCCCTGCCCGAAGCTTTCTTTACTTACCTTAAAGTTTCATTTGTGGCCGGACTTTTTTTAGTCAGTCCGTTTATTTTTTATCAACTCTGGAAGTTTATTGCACCGGGACTCTATGATACAGAAAAAAAATACATCCTTCCTATTGCCTTTTTTTCAGGCTTCTTCTTTGTGGTTGGGGCTCTTTTCGGATATTTTGTAGTTTTTCCTTTTGGATTTCAGTTTTTTATGGGGTTTGCGACCGATTTTATTCGGCCCATGCCCTCGGTTCGCGAATATTTGAGTTTTTCCATCAAATTATTGTTTGCTTTTGGTGTAATTTTTGAGTTGCCTTTGTTTATCTTTTTCCTGGCCCGATTGGGCATGGTTACCGCGAACGGCTTAAGAAAAAAGAGAAAATACGCGATACTCATTGCCTTTATCGTCTCAGCAATTTTGACGCCACCTGATGTGGTTACCCAGATATTTATGTCCGGTCCTCTTATTATCCTTTATGAACTGGGGATTTGGGTGGCTCATTTCTTTGGCAAGAAAAAGAAAGAAGAAAGTAGTTCCCAGGAATTAGCCCAAAAAGAGGAAGGTTAAATGCGCAAAGCAAAAATAGAAAGGGATACATCAGAAACCAAGATATCTGTCCAAGTTAACCTGGATGGAGAGGGACAAAATAGGATCGTAACCGGCTTTGGTTTTGCTGACCATATGCTGGATTTAATGGCTTTTTGGGCTGGTTTTGATTTAAACATCAAATGTTCGGGCGACTTGCATATTGATGCTCATCATAGCCTGGAAGATATTGCCATTTGTCTGGGACAGGCACTAGCTGAAGCTTGGGATGACCGAAAGGGTATAAATCGTGTTGGTTGTGCCAAAGTACCTATGGACGAGGCTTTGGCTGAGGTAATAGTGGATATATCTGGACGCCCCTATCTTGTGTACCTTGGAGATGACCTTTTGCCACCAATTATATCCGGACAGGAAAAAGATTTGTGGCGGGAGTTTTTTAAGACCCTAGCTTTTAATGCCAGGATCAATATGCATATTATTTTCCATTACGGTCAGAATGGGCATCATCTGTTGGAGTCTGCGTTTAAGGCCTTGGGATTAGCATTAAAAGAGGGTCTGTCTTTGGGTAGGAAGCAGGTTCTCAGTACCAAAGGGAGCCTGGATTGATGAAAAAGGGTCTAGGGTTAATAATCATTGTTTTTTTATTGTCTTCCTGTGCTACAAAACCAAAAGCACTGTTTTTTGAACCAGGCGCGACATTGGCTGTAGCCGGGTTTTCTCAGCCGAGACATAGTTGGGAAATGTTGGCCGGATATATTTATGAGACCAAAGAAATTTCTCCCCAGGTGTTAGATAAGTTGGATACCCTTTTGTCTCAGTTGGTAAATGAAAGAGGGCAGGACTTTGTCGGACCAAAAATTGTTCGCCAGTGTCAGGAATTAGTCGTAGGGCGGGAAGATAAGTCAAGATTATCCGCTTTCAAATATTGGGTAAAAGTTGGTCAATGTGTGCCTGTTGATTTTATTTTAGTACCTTTTGTTTTCAAATGGCAGGAAAGACAGGGCCAGGAATGGGGAGCTGAAATCCCGGCAGCTGTTATTCTTGATCTGTATTTGATTGATGTAAAAAATAAACAAATGCGCAGGTTTCATTTTGAAGAAGAACAAAAGTCTTTAAGTGAAAATATTTTAGATATCGGCAAATTTTTCAGAAGGGGTGGCAAGTGGATAACTGCCATTAACTTGGCCCGGGAAGGAATAGATAGAGGTCTTAAGGAGCTAGGTTTATGATCATTTTTCCGGCGGTAGATATCAAAGATGGTCAGTGCGTACGGTTGAAACAAGGCTTAGAACATGAAGTCACAGTCTTTTCCAATGATCCTGTACAGATGGCCAGGCATTGGGAAGAATTGGGAGCAAAATGGCTTCATTTGGTGGATTTAGATGGGGCCTTTTCCGGACGACCTAAAAACTTTCGTCTGATTGAAAAAATTTGTCAAACCGTGAACATCCCAGTGCAATTGGGAGGTGGAATTCGGGATCTGGATATCGCCAAAGCCTATATCGAAGCCGGTGTGACCCGCATAATTATCGGCACTATGGCTTTAGAAGATAAAGAACTGTATGCTAAGTTGTGTGCGCTTTATCCTGGTCAAGTTGGTGTTTCTTTGGATGCAGAAAATGGCAAACTTAAATCAAAGGGCTGGGTTGAAGATACCGGCGTGACAATAGAGCAGGCTATTCCGGAACTTATCCGGCTTGGAAGCGCCTTTATCATTTTTACTGATATTACTCGTGATGGAATGCAGGTTGGGGTAAATCTGACTTCTTTGCAAGAGGTATTAAATCTTTCTTCTGTTCCGGTAATCGTAGCAGGTGGTATAGCTACTTTAGAAGATATCAAGAAGGTTTACCCTTTAAAAGAGCGGGGGCTGGAAGGTGTAATCACGGGTAGGGCCATTTATTCTGGAAGCCTGGATTTCAAAGAGGCCATCGAGTGGCTGGAAAGCCAAGGATAGAGAGCCTGTGGCCGAACCTTTTTATCGACGTAATTTCCATGGTTTATTCCAGTCTTGATTTCTTTCATGCTGGTACAAAGACTTGGACCCATCTAAAACTTGCTTGCGGACAG
>NZ_CEYAEZ010000093.1:0-4417 GCF_982781345.1 Desulfovulcanus sp. | reverse complement strand
TTCATCATTCAAAATTCAACATTGCCTGCAAAAAGTCCCTTTTTGCAGGCGCATCTGATCTATGTTTGGAGTTATAGGTTATGAGTTTTGAGCATGAGACGCTGTGCTGTGTATGTACTGTGTTGTGACTGGTTAAGGGGTGCATCCCATGGCTGCACCTGGGTTGAGTTGGTGAGTGGTTGACTAGGTAGGACGGGCAGTGGATATGGGATTCCATTAACTCAGACCATGGACCTTAAAAAAGGTGAGATATGCAAAACAAAACATTAAGTATTTCTATATTTAGTGGTAAGGGTGGGGTTGGTAAAACCAATCTGGCTTTAAATTTAGGCTATGCTTTATTTAAGCTTGCTCAGCCAACAATGCTCATGGATTGTGATTTGGGGTTAGCGAATTTGGATGTGCTCTTGGGCATAACTCCAGACAAAAATTTACAGGATATACTTAGGAAAGGGGCTAAACCAGAACAAATTATTTTTTATCTTGAAAGAAAAGAGTTTGCTCTGATCCCTGCCGCTTCCGGTGTACCGGAACTTGTTGAACTGGATGAAGATTTGCAGCTTCTAATTTTTCAAAATCTGGAGCAGTTATTTAAGAGATACAACTTTTTGTTAATGGATCTTGGTGCCGGCATAAGTTCAACGGTTTTATCTTTTGCCCGGATTAGTCACCAAAGGATTTTAATTATCACTCCTGAGCCGACATCTTTGACAGACGGCTACGCCTTAATTAAGGTTTTGTATTTAAAACATAAGGTGAAGGATTTTTGGATATTAGTAAATATGGTTCAATCTGAAAATGAAGCCCTAAAGACTTTTGAACGTTTACGTGCAGCTTGTGATAAGTTTTTAAAATTACCTATTAATTTTTTGGGTTTTGTACGTAATGACCCAAAGATACCTGAATCAGTGCGTAAGCAGGTTCCATTTTTAAAATACGCCCCTTCTTCTCCTGGTGCGACTGATATTTTATTTATAGCAAAAAGATTGATTGAAAAGCGAGAAGAATTATTATCTACTATATCCGGAGCCACGGTTTTAAAAATGGATTTCTAGCTTAATTAAATTTTTTAACAAATAATAATGTATTAAAAAGACTGAAAATATTTTTTATATCTGCCAAATCTATTCAAAATTATCTCTCATTTTTTTTATTTATCTATTGACTTTACTTGATTTTATTTTGATTTTGAGAAAAATATCGTTAAGAATCCAAAGCTGATTAGGTTTTTACCGGAAAAACACAAACAGGAGGGGGCAATGAACAAGAGTGAATTAATTAAGACGTTGGCTGAGGAAAGAAATATTTCTGTGGAAGAAGCTACAGACATTGTGAATATTTTTTTTGATTCTATGAAAGAAGCCCTCAAAAATGGAAACAGAGTTGAAATCAGGGGGTTTGGCAGTTTTAAGATAAAGGAGTATAAAGGCTACCAAGGTCGAAATCCCAAGACTGGTGAAAAGGTCGAGGTTAAACCAAAAAGGCTTCCTTTTTTTCGCGCCGGAAAAGAGTTGAAGGAATATCTCAATAGCTAATGTTGAAGCTGAGGCTATTTTTTCTTTTTTTCCTTTTTTGTTTTCTGGTCTCACCGGTCTGGGCCAAAGGTTTAAGCATTTATTACACTGCTAATACATTTGCCAAAATCCGCCCCTGTCCAACCTGAGGCGGAAAGACACTAGGTGGACTGGCCCGGCGGGCTGGTTTTTTTGAACAAAAAAGGAATAGTTTTACTTTCTTTGTCTTTGGTCCCTATGAATTTTTAAAGCCAGCTTCAATATCTCGAAAGCCAAAAGGATTTTACACTTCTTTAGTTTCTGCATTTAAGTCTTTAAAGTATCATGTTGGTTTTCTAACCAGTTTAGAAAATGATATTTTGAAAATAAATTCGAGCTCTATTCCTGAAAATTGGCGTGTAATGCCCAAGGAAAATCCGACGGTCTTTAAGTATAAAGTGAATAAAGATGAGATTTTTTTTGTTCTTTTTCCAGAAAAGACAAGTAAATTTGAACAGGTATGTAAGGAAGTAAATCAGTTAGCTAAAAGTATTAATCTTAGCAATAAAAGGGCTTTGATTGTTGGTCTTAGTCCCTGGGGGGCTGACCTCGAAAAGAGGTATCTAGAATTTCCAGGTTCTTTTATGCACGTTTTATTGGGTTCTGGGGAGGGCTTTGGCACGCGAGGGAAGATCGTCAATAATGGTTATACACTTTGGATTAGACCTTATCCCAAGGGCAAGGCAGTGAATTTACTCAAAATTTTGAGGTTTCCTTCCAGGGATTCAAATTGGCAATGGAAACAAGGGGATAATGTAATTCTTGATATTTTCCCTTTAAATGATCGAGTTCCTTCAGATGAAAAAATTTTAACATTATTTAAAAGTGTTAGAGATTAATTATGACTGTGAATAATTTGGATACAGCGCAATTTTTTAAGATGCAGGGCAGTGGTAATGACTTTATCCTTTTTGATAACCGTGAATTGAGGATTAGCCCGGAGAAGATGGGCCTTTGGGCCAAAAAACTTTGTCCGCGCGCATTTGCTATCGGGGCGGATGGGATGATTTTTTTGGACGAGCCGGATAAACAGGGCATTGATTATCGATGGCATTTTTTTAATTCAGATGGGTCTCGGGCGGAGATGTGCGGAAATGGGTCCAGGTGCGCGGCCAGATTAGCTTATGAACTGGGCATGGCACCCAAAAAGCATATTTTTGGAACTGATGCCGGTCCAATACAGGCTCAGGTTCTGGAAGAAGGTCAGGTTAAGGTGCAACTTACTCCTCCACGAGATTTACAACTTAATCTGTCTTTGACTCTTGATGAACAAAGGGAACTCAATGTCCATTTTGTAAATACTGGAGTACCTCATGCTGTTGTTATCACAAAAAATTTGCAAAAAATGGATGTCCAGAAATTAGGTCAGACTATTCGTTTCCATACACAATTTTCACCTGCTGGCACTAATGTAAATTTTATCGAAATAAAGGATAATGACAAAATATTATTACGCACCTATGAAAGAGGGGTCGAGAGCGAAACCTTTGCATGTGGAACAGGTGCTGCTGCCAGCGTTGTTGTAGCTAATAGGCTGGGATTGCTCAACAATTCTGTTCAGGTGACCACAACTGGCGGGGAAGTTTTACGTATTATCCTTGAAGATGATAAAGTTTTCTTACAAGGTAAAGCTGTTCTTGTTTATGAAGGGCGAGTTTTTTTAAAACAGTTTGGTCTGGATGAAGAATAATTAATAGTTTCGAGTTAGGAAGCGCCATACCTCGAAACTCGGAAATAATTTTAATCTTTAAACTCAAAACTTTTACTGGGAGGATATTAGATGCAATTTAAGGGCGCATTTACAGCTTTGGTTACTCCTTTTAAGGACGGCAAGTTAGATGAGGAAGCTTATAGAGAATTGATTGAGTGGCAGATAGAGGAAGGCATTAATGGCCTTGTTCCTTGCGGTACTACAGGTGAGTCCGCAACCCTTAGTCATGAGGAACATAAACAAGTGATCAAGATTTGTGTTGAGCAAGCCAAAGGAAGAGTGCCGGTTCTGGCAGGAGCCGGGTCAAACTCTACCAGAGAGGCCATCGATTTGACTCGTTATGCCAAGGAAGCCGGGGCAGATGGTGCATTGCTTATAACACCATATTATAACAAGCCAACACCTGAAGGAATAGTCGCTCATTTTAAGGCCATTGCCAAGGAAGTGTCTATTCCTATGATTGTATACAATGTCCCTAGCAGGACTTCTTTAAACGTTTTACCTCCAACAGTGGCCAGGCTCTTTAAGGAAATACCTGAGGTAGTAGGTATAAAAGAAGCTACAGGAGATCTAAAGCAAGTTTCTGAAGTAATTGAGGAGTGCGGTCCGGAATTTATCGTTTTGTCTGGAGATGATTTTACAGTTTTGCCTCTGTTATCTGTTGGTGGACATGGAGTAATTTCCGTAGTCTCTAATATTGTGCCACGAAAGATGAGTGATTTATGTAAGGCGGTTTTTCAAAATGATCTGGAAACAGCCCAAAAACTTCATCAAGACATGGCTCCCCTTTGTCGGGCTATGTTTCTGGAAACTAATCCAATTCCGGTTAAAACTGCTCTTTCATTAATGGGAAAGATAAAGTTGGAGTTGAGATTACCTCTGGTACCGTTGCTTGCGGCCAATGAAGAAAAATTAAGAAATATTTTGGAGAGCAAACAATTGATCTCTGGTTGAATGGTTTATTAGTTGAGTAGCTGGGTGTTTTAATGGGTAGTGTCCATGCTCAGCTACTCCTCTTTTAATCAACTCAATCATTTAACTAATCAACTCATCTTTCTGAGTTAATTTGCGAGTGCATTTTCTTCAATGCTGACAAAAACTTGGACACATCTAAGGCTTGCTTGCGGGCTGTGCATAATGGGGTTAGTCAATA
>NZ_CEYAEZ010000092.1:0-5226 GCF_982781345.1 Desulfovulcanus sp. | reverse complement strand
TTTAAATTTCAGTTAATCCAAGTCTAATTGCAACTTAACTTTATCCCAAAGGCTGGCCCGAATCTCCCAGATGCAACCCTCCCTGCAGCAGCATATTATTAATATCTGCCACAGTGATTTCATCATTATCGGCTGTGTGCTGGGACAAATCCATACCAGCATGCCGCGCCTCAGCCGCATGTTCACTGGCCCGTCGCTCAGCAGCCGAACCGACAAACAACGTCACCCACTGGCTGATCGGAGTATCATTAGTCACCTTATTCACAATGTCAAGATAACCTTCCAAGAACAGCCGCTTCATAACTGACTCGGCCATTTCCGTGGAAATGTCAAACTCCGACACCAGAAAGGTAGCCAGGATGTATCCATTGGTCTTGGCAGCCAACTGAGCTACCATGCGATCTGAAGGCGGTTGGTTGGTATAAAGCCAGACCAACACGCTGGGGATGAGTAATAACAAGCTCACATAAATTGCAGGACCGCCTGTCAGTGGAATCGGAAAAGGATAAGCCACATCCAATAAATTCAAAGCAGCAAATCCTCCCACGATATAAGCCCACATGCGCAGCTTGCGCTTGCGCTTGCGGTATTCTTTGAAATTAAATCTTTCCATACTCACCTCGCAAGTTTATCAGAATTTAAAAAAGGCAGGCTGGATATTTTCAGCCTATCAGCCTGCCCTATTCGGTTATTTATTATTTTTTCCTCCGGCCTCAAGCATACGACGCTTCATTACGTCGTAATTTAAGATGCCCATGCCGGTCTGGGCGGCATCTCCTGACGGCTGGATCCAATCCGGGTAGATGACTCCATTCTTGGAAATCACTTCTGCCCGGGCCATATGACCGGCAAGCCACAATTTTAAACGAATTTCCATGTTGCTGTCGGCGCGCTGCAAAGCCTTTTTATAGGCTGCCTCGCCTTCACCAACAAGGATGTCGGCGTCGCGCTGGTATTCGGCGGCCTTTTTCATGATGGCGGCAACTTCCTTACGTGCTTCGGCCATAATGCGACTGGTATCTGCGGCGATTTCCGCAGAGATAATATCAACCACATTTTCTACTTTCTGTTCATATTCGGAAACAACGACGTCGCGCTGCCCCTCGGCAATAGCTGCTTCTTCTTCCGCCCTTCTTAACTCAGCTTCGGCCTGACTGGCTACCAGTCCCATAAGGTTATGGAGCTTGCCGGCTATTTGATCCTTAATCCGCTTATGATAATCCGGATCTTGAATCACGAATTGCGTGAACTCAACGTCAAAGCCTTCAAGAGCATATTCTTTGCGCATAATCTCCCCGGTTTTGGGATCTCTACGCAGTTTGGATCGACGCACTTCTCTGATTTCACCGGAAGGGAGTTTTACTTTCTCCGTATAAGTCTCTACCAAATAAACGCCGTGGTTTAATTGATCAAGAGCCCATTCGGTGAATTGGGCTTTATTGGTGGTATAAGATTCCTCTGCCGACATCAGCGTAGCAGTTAAGGTAAGGGCCTCTGTCACCAGTGCCCGTATGGCCCGGTCGCGGAAATTATTCTGGTTTCGGTACTGGACGTGGAGTTTAATGAACTTATCCTTATCCTTCCCGATAATATACCGGACTGATCCGGAAATTTTAGCGGTCCCACCGTCGTTATACCGGACCTGGACGCTCTGGTCCCGGTCCTCGCCCTCGGTTGGGTCGACGCTAAACCAATAGGTTGCGCTTTTGTCCCAATCAAAGGTTCGGTTAAACCATTTGAAGTAACGGCCCGGTTCCATAATTGCTTCGTAAGAACCACTACCGGAAAGGGGTTCTATAATTACATAACGGCCTGCCTCGTTGTTGTTGACCACTATAGAGTAGCCAATCAACATCAAGATAACCAAAGACATTAAAAGGACCCATAATTTATTCGGAGCCTTTTTGCCCACATTTTGCTCATCGTTAAATTTCATCAGATTTACTCCTGTTTTTTATTTTACTTGATTTCATTAACTCACCGAAATTAAAACGTAAGTTTCAGCCCCAGTTCCTGACGAAGCATCTTGTCGATTTGAAACAGTGCTTCCACACCGGGCGGTAAGGATGAAGAAGAGCGGTAAGATTCAATTGTGGTCACGCTCGGCACCAGCTTCGCTGTAGAAAACGCATTTTTATACGCCGCCCAAGCCTCGCGGTAATACTTTTCTTTCATACCCAAAGCGCCATCTGCTAAAAGGGCTAAACGCCGGGCTTCAGCTTCACCTTTACCTTGAGCGATCAACTGCAACTTGCGGTTATAGGCGGCCTGCTTATTCTCCTTGGCCACCGTAAGATTCTTCTTGGCCTCGATCAGCATTTGTTCTTTTTTCTTCATATAATCGAGTACCACTTTCTCTTTTTCGCGCAACTTATTATATCGAGCTTCAGCCACCTTTTTCTTACCGTTGCTTTCGGCGGTTTTTCTTTCCTGTAAAGCTTTTTCCGCACGGGCCTTAACTTTGATCACCTCTGTTAAAAACTCGCGCTTTTTTCCGATAAGGGAATCCAACCCGTCAAGGTATACGATGTCTTCTATAATAAATTGCTGCAAAGCAATATTATAGTTCTTCAACACCGTTTCCTTGCGAACCGGAACGCCTAAGCTGTCGCGTTTTATATCCACATATTCTTCCGGTACTAACTTCTCTGGATTTTCATCTGAAGGCACTTTGCGGATCTTTTTTTCCACAATATAGATGCCGTTCATTACTTGATCACCGGCCCAATCGGAAAATTGGGAACGCAGCGAAGAATAACTTTCTTCCGAAGACATAAGCGCAGCCGTCATTACCACGGCCTCTTTTACGATTTGTGAATACAGCTCTTTCATCAAACCTTCCTGGTTGTCAAAAATGAGCTTAATACGTGCCATATCATCATCATTGCGCGGCAAAACAAATCTGGCATCGCCATAAACCTTGGCGCGACCGCCATCGTTGAAACGCACTACAATCGGCGGGCCGGAAACATTTTCCGCGTCCGGTTTGTCACTAAACTTGTAACTGGATGCGGCTTTAAAATCCGTCAAATCCGCTAAGCCCTGGAAATAAAAACCAGGCTCAAACCGGGTTGACAGGTTCCCTCCCCAATAACTCTGACGCACCTGGTAAATACCGGAACTGTTCCGTTCAAACAAGCGCCCCATATTTACCAATACAATAAAGAAAAAAATGATAACAATTCCCCACGAAAAAGCTTTTCCCGGGGAAACGCGACCATCAGTCATGATGAAATCTTCAATCCGCATAGCAGATCTCCTTTTTTGGTTTAACTTCTGTTAATTTAAGCTACAAAACCTCAGATTCAGAGGATGAAGCCTCGAACTTCTCTTTTAAGCCGAGATAAAGCTCTTTGGCGTCGGCATAATCACCATCTGTCAAACGCCTAACAATCAGGCGAGTGAAGTTGGTATCATTTGCCCGGAAAAGATAAGCCATCATGGCTTGGGTAATGCCGGCAATTATAAAATTGCGCAAAACTACCAGAACGGCAATAAACCCACCCCAACCAATGATTGTGGTTAAAATACCAACGATCATCTGATTGGCAGTTAATGCTTGTTCCATACAAACCTCCTTAATTTAAGTAAATATAGATTATGGATTAGTTAATTACATCTTTTAACCTTGTACAAATGTCACTTTTTCAATGAACACAACTTTTCAATTTATTTTTGTTTTATGTTGCACCTTAGCACAAAACAATATTTTTGTCAACCCCAAAAACCTTCAATAATTTCACTTAAAACATCTAGTAAATTGACAAAATATGAACAATTTGTTATTCTAATAAATTAATTTTGGCCTTTAAAAACGATAAATTCTAAACAAAAGGAGTGTTTTATGCGAAGAACCATCAATATGCTTTTGAGTCTGCTACTTATCTTTTCCGTCGCAATAGCCCAGGATAATACCTTTGACCTGCGGCCAGTGGAAGTCAATTCAAATGGCGAAATCACCTACCAAAATTTCATTTATGCCCGAACATTTGCCGACGGCAAATTCATGGCCGAAAGCTGGTACGCACACCTACCCAAATACAACGAATACTCAGTAGGGATTGGTTACAACATCGCCAACTGGGGAGATTATGCCGTTTATAGCCTGGCACATTACACCATCGCCACGGACGACAACTATGTCCTGCCCGGAATCTTTATCCTAGACATTAACGGAAAATGGACCGGGTCGCTCTGGGGTGTGTACTACTATCCTTTAAGTAATGCAGGTGTTGATCAAATTTTGATTGACCCGGCAGAAATTCAGTACAACTTAACTGGTCCCATGTCCCTGGGAGCTAGCGGGTATTTTTGGAAAGTACAAGATGCTGACTGGGTCTATAAAGTCGGCCCCAAAGTAAGTCTGGCGGATAAATACGGCGCCACAGAAATCCGTGCCACCAAGTGGAATGAAGCCGGCGGAGGCGGTTGGGAGTACCAATTACGACGCATTATCGTATTCTGAACTCACGAGCCACTGACAACAATGCCAGTGGCTTTTTCATTTGCCTTTTATTTGTAAGTGTCGTAAAATGAGAAAGGCAACAACCAACTATCAAATAGAATTAATAATCTTAACTTTTAATCTGTATTTTTGAATTTTGACTTTTGCCTTCTAAATATTTTTTATGTCTTCTCCTCTGCAAAAATACGACTTAAACTCATACGGAAAGCTCGGCGCTCTGGCTGAGGATTTTTTGGTTTACTTAGAAATTGAAAAAGGCAGAAGCCTGAAAACCGTTAGAAATTACGGGGCTTACTTAAAAAGATTTTTTGACTGGCTAGGCGAAGGAAAACTCTCTCCTAATTCAATCACTTTACAAAAGATAAAAGCTTTCAGGCTTTGGCTCAACCGTCAAGAAACCGGCCGGCAGGGCGGAACTCTAAAAAAGAGCACGCAGAATTATCATTTAATAGCCCTGCGCGCTTTTTTAAAATACTTAGCCAAAAACGACATCCCCTGCCTAGCAGCAGAAAAAATAGAACTGGCTAAAGTGGGCGAAAGACAGGTAGATTTTATAGAAGGCGACGATCTAGAACGGCTGTTAGAAGCACCTCTTAAAGCTAAAAACCCGGAAATAATAAAACTTAGAGACAAAGCAATTTTAGAACTTTTCTTTTCCACCGGTCTTAGGGTTTCAGAACTGACCTCACTTGAAAGAAACACTATTAACCTTAAAAAAGACGAATTTACCATCCGCGGCAAGGGTGATAAACTGCGCACTG
>NZ_CEYAEZ010000091.1:0-5321 GCF_982781345.1 Desulfovulcanus sp. | reverse complement strand
TTTTCCGCAAGCTTCACTAAGATGGGTTACCCAAGCCATTTGTAATGCATTTCAGCAACCAAGACTTTCAATCAGCAGTTAAAATGGAGTTTGGCCACAGGCTCTATAGTGTATCTCCTGATGCATAATGATGATAAATGGGCTTTAAACTATAACACCAACTTCTAGTTTTCAAAGATGAGATATTTATGTTTAATCTGGCAAACAATTTAACTTTTTTGCGTATAGCCTGTATCCCTCTTTTAGTCCTGCTTTTATATTTTCCAGGCAAAATATCCTGTCTGATAGCCATGTTTATTTTTATTGGTGCTTCTTTAACTGATTTGGTAGATGGTATTATCGCTCGCAGGTATAATTTAGTAACCAATATGGGAAAATTTTTAGATCCATTGGCCGATAAACTGCTGGTGGCATCGGCTTTGATTATGCTTGTAAAGTTGGGATGGGTTGAGGCCTGGATAAGCATAACCATTGTTAGCCGGGAGATACTGGTTACAGGCCTGAGGGCTATTGCTGCTGACCAAGGACTAGTGATTGCTGCAGATAAATACGGTAAGTTAAAGACCATTGTTCAGACAGTGGCTTTGTGTCCGCTGATTTTACACTATAACTGGTGGGGATTTGATCCTAATCTCTTGGGACAGGTCCTCATCTACCTGGCCTTGATTTTGACTTTGTTCTCAGGTGTCAATTATTTGCGTAATTTTTATAGAAAAGTTTTAACTAATTAACCTGGGGGGAAGCTCATGGCCCAAATAGATGCTTTTTTTAAAATGATGCATGAGTTGGGAGCATCAGATCTGCATTTATCTTCAGGTTCCCAACCGATTATTCGCTTGCACGGCGATTTGCAACGGGTCAAATACAAGGAGTTGGAGCACAATGAGCTGAAAAAATTGCTCTACGAGATTACTCCAGAGAACAAGATCAAAGTTTTTGAGGAGAGCGGGGACGTGGACTTTTCCTATGAAGTCCCGAACTTGGCGAGATACAGAGCAAATTTTTTCTTGCAACGTCGTGGCATTGCTGCTGTTTTTAGAGAGATTCCGCAGAAGATTTTGACCATAGATGATCTTGGGCTACCCCCTATTTTAAAAAATCTGGCCATGTTGCCAAAAGGTCTGGTTTTGGTCACTGGACCTACCGGCAGTGGTAAGTCAACGACTCTTGCGGCCATAATCGACTATGCCAACAGGATGCGCAAAGATCATATTCTAACCATTGAGGATCCCATTGAATTTGTCCACGAACCTATAAATTGTCTGATTAACCAGAGAGAGGTGGGTCGAGATACCTTAAGTTTTCAGGCAGCACTGCGCGGGGCCTTGCGCGAAGATCCTGACATTATTCTGGTTGGTGAGATGCGGGATCTCGAAACCATTAAATTAGCTTTGGAGGCAGCGGAAACAGGTCATCTGGTTTTTGGCACTTTGCATACTATTTCTGCATCCAAAACCATTGACCGGATTATTGAGGTTTTTCCAGCGGAAATGCAGGGTCAAATAAGGTCCGGCCTGGCGGATTCTTTGCGAGCCATCATTGCTCAAAACTTGTTTAAGCGAATTGATAAGCCTGGTCGGGTGGCAGCCTTAGAAATCCTTATTGCCACACCCGCTGTGCGCAACCTGATCAGGGAGAATAAGATTTTTCAAATTAATTCTGTTATTGAAACTGGTAAGAAGTTTGGTATGCAGGCCCTTGATGATGCTATTATGCAGCTTTTGCAGCAGAACATTATTTCACCTGAGGCTGCGTACAACAAGGCAGTGAATAAATCCAAGTTCAGGCAATTTTTATCAGAGCCACCGCAAGATTTTACCGAGGTATAAATGCTTCGTTCACAAATGGATCATATAGTGGGGCAGATCTTGGATCAGGCCCCGGATACATCAGATATAATTTTTACTGTGGGAAAGCCCATCCAGGCCGAGGTGCATGGTGAATTGCAGGATATAAAAATAAGTCCGCCTTTGGGCCGGTTAGTACCTTTTCAAGTAGAGGCCATGGCTATGGCCATGATGGGCCGAAATTTGCGTCTATACAAGGATCAATTGCAAACAGGATCCTGTGACCTCTCTTATGAACTACCCGGGCGGGCCAGATTCAGGGTAAATGTGTTCGGGCAAAAAGGGTCTCTGGCCATTGTTATGCGCAAATTGTCTATGCAAGTGCCAACTCTGGAACAACTTAACCTCCCTGAGATTTTTAAGGAAATAGCTAGAGAAAAGTATGGTCTTATCCTGGTCACAGGTGGCACCGGAACAGGTAAGTCTACATCTCTGGCCGCGCTCATAGATCGTATCAATTCCCAGTTTAGAAAGCATATTATCACACTGGAAGATCCTATCGAATTTGTACATGTACACAAAAAAGGTGTGGTCAATCAAAGGGAACTCGGTATTGACTTTGATACCTTTGCCTCAGGACTTAGGGCTGCTCTTAGACAGGCGCCTAAAGTAATTTTGGTGGGCGAGATAAGAGACCGGGAGACCATGGCAATTGCTCTTGAAGCAGCAGAAACAGGGCATCTTGTCCTAGGCACCTTACACACAAGTGATGCCGGTCAGACCATTAACCGTATCATCGGTATGTTTGAATTATCTGAAGAGAGACTGATCAGGGCCCGGCTGGTTGAGAGTTTGAAATATGTTATCTCTCAACGTCTTATGCCCAAGATTGGAGGCGGACGAGTGGCAGCATTTGAAATTTTGCGCAAAAATTTACGTATTAGAGAATTGATTTTAAAAGGAGAATCCGAAGATAAAACATTTTATAACGTTATTTCCGAGGGTGGTACCTATGGCATGGTCACTTTTGACCAGTATCTAAGCAACTTATTTGAGCAAGGAGTTATCACCGAGGAAATTGCTATGCTTAATGCTTCGGATAGGTCACGTTTGAAACAAATGATCGATAAGATTAAGGCCAGGCGCGGGGAAAAGATTACAGATATTGAGGGGCTCGAACTGGATCTGGATTATGGCCGTGACTTTTAATATTGTAGAGGTGAGCTATGGACCTTACATGTTCAAATTGTCAGAAAAAAATTTTTTTGCCTCCTGAAAAAATTCCGAATGCACCGCGGTTTGCTTTAAAATGTCCCGGATGTGGTGAGAGGATCGTGGTGGAAAACGAGGCCTATGCGAAAGAGAGCAATAGCGCTGTCGATGAGGAGCAAGTCAGGCCAACTAAAAGTATTGAACCCGATTTTTTCCCTCCAGGTGCGAATGTAGCCTTTTTATTTATCATTGACGAGGAGATAGGACTGAAAGTCCGCGAATTTTTTCAGGAAAAGGATTTTTATATAAGCACGGCCGAAGATGTTCAAGAGGGAGTACTTAAGCTTAGACTTAACGATTACCAATTAATTTTACTTGAGGATAGAGAAGAGATCGCTCCATTACTTACTGAAATACATTCTTGGCCAGGCAAGAAAAGAAGAAATGTCAACTGTTTGCTCATTGGAGACAGAGCTCCCAGTATGCATCAACAGGAGGCTTTTTACCGAGGGGTAAATTTTTATCTACATATAAAAGATAAAGATAGGATTGATGATTTGCTCGAGCAATGTTTAAATGGTTTTGTCCTCTATAATGAACCTTGGACCATGGCTTTGATGGTAGAGGAGTGAAGATGAGAAACAGGCAAAGCCTTCAGGCCAGAGTCTTAAATTGTCTTTTGACTATAGTCGAATTGGAGCCCTTGATAAAAAGGTTGCCCCTTGATTCTGATTTGAGAGCAGAGTTTAAGTTTATTAAAAGTATAGTTAATCAAGTCAATGAGTTTGACTTATCCGAGAATGACGTTTCGCGTATCGAAAGGGCAACGGCTACATTTCTCGATGAGATCAGCGTCCCGTTATCTATTTTTTATAAAGACTTTAAAAAACGAAAGTTGCAATAAATTATGTTTTTCCGAGCCATTTTCCTTCTTTTTTTGCTAGTAAATATTTTTTTAATTTGTAGAATAATTTGGTCGGATAGTGGGATAATTGCATATTTAAAGGTAAAGGATACGTACACTAAATTGTATGAGGAGAATGAAAAGATAAAGAACGAAAATGTAAAATTAAGTAATGATATCAGAATGCTTAAATCTGACACTGAATATTTGGCTGATGTCATCCGTAAAGAAATGCATTATGTCAAGAAGAAAGAACTAATATATATATTTCCTACAAGTGGAAGGTAGTCGGATTTTAGGAGTTTAGTACATGCAGGATAAAATTGATTTTTACGAAGAAGTTTTGGCGCTTGATCCCCATTCCAAACTGTTTTTTCCCTTGGCTAGGTTGTATCTAGAAAGTAAACAGACTCAAAAAGCCCTTGAGGTTTTGAAAGCAGGGCTTGAAAATTACCCGGAGCATTTAGAGGCCAGACTTTTATTGGCCAATATATATTTTTTGCAGGGGCTAGAGGAACAGGGAGAAAAGATTTGCGTCGAAATCTTTGAACTTTTGAAAAAAAATAGTTTTTTTTGGACTACTCTAGAGCGGTTTTGGGCACGAAAGAGCCAGGAAGATCTCGCCTTGGCTTTTAAGTTTATTGCTGAGTTTGCGCAGGGACAAGAACTAACCTGGAGCAGTGTTTTAAAGGCAGGTCTTTTGGCCTTGGAGAAAAGTCCTGAAGTGAGCGCTAAAGGTTCTTTAGAAGAAGATGGAGCAGAAAACAGGTCTGGACTCGAGACTTTCACCCCGAGCCCTAAATGTGTTCAAGAAGAAGTATCAACGCCTGCCAAAGACCTAAGCGTAGAACATGAGCAATTAAGTGAACAGAAAACTGACGATAAACAGGCTGTGGGTTCTCAAGCTGAAGAATCTTTCGCCCAGACCGAGACTCATCAAGACGAAACAAGAGCTTTTGTTGATGTTGATAGGGAGCCTGATGCGGAATTCGACGAGGTTGAGGAAGTTGAGGAACTGAATTTTGAAGAGGAGGCCCGGACCAAATCGTTGGCTGATCTTTTGTTCGAGCAAGAAGAATATGCAAAAGCTTTGGACATATATGAAGAATTATGGCGGTCCAGCTTGCCCGGAGCAGAGCGTAAAGAGATAGAAGAACGGATTAAAGAAATAAAGGAATTACTTGCCGGTCAAGAAAACAGACCAGAGCAGGAGGTAGCTGCAGAAACTGGTAGTGGTGACGAGGCTAGCTCTGAGGAGAATATTGAGCAAGCTGAAGTTATCGACTTTTTATCTAGCCTAGCAGAGCGCCTTGATGCTAGGGCTGAAAAGCAAGGTTAAGTCCTGAATCCGTGAAAGTGAGTAAATTTTGTTTATTGACAATTAGCAATCCGGAACTTTTGTCAAACAGGCGAAAAAA
>NZ_CEYAEZ010000090.1:0-5372 GCF_982781345.1 Desulfovulcanus sp. | reverse complement strand
AGTCTTTGTACCAGCATGAAAGAAACCAAGACTGAAATAAACCTTGGAAATTAAGCTGATAAAAAGATTCGGCCACAGGCTCTATAGTCTTTTCAATACATCACGATTTAGTCCCTACACTCCACAAAACTACCTTTTTCTTTTAAATTTCGCATAAATATTTAATACCTTCTGTACATATCGTTTTGTCTCTGCATAAGGTGGAATACCATTATACTTTTCAACTTTAGACGGCCCAGCATTATAAGCCGCCAAGGCCAATCTGACATCCCCAAACCGATCAATTAGACTCCGCAAATAGCGAACCCCGGCTTCAATATTGGATGCGGGGTCAAAGGGATATTTGAGGCCTAGTTCCTCCTGGGTCTGAGGCATAATCTGCATCAACCCTTGCGCTCCGGCCTTTGACTCGACTTCTGGCTTATAAGCTGATTCCACCTGCACCACAGCCCGCACCAAATCATAATCCAGACCATAGCGCTTACTGTAAACCTTAATCATCTCATCGATTTTTGTCTGCTCAAATTTTTTGTCCCTGAAAATAATAAAAGGCCGATATAAGTCAGAAGAAGGCAAATCGGTAAAATGAAAAACACCATTTTCATCACAATAGTAATAGATGGTTCCTCCGTCCAAATTCTCCAAGCCAACAAGAATGAAAAATATCCAAGCCACGAATATTAAATTTAATTTCATAATTTCGCGATTCGTAATCTGTAATGCACGAAACATGACACGCGGTACGTCCATCACTCACCAAGCACCCATATTTTTTTATCTTTTTGCTTATCCTTTACTATCCAACACTTTCAACAACTGAATATCCCGGGGATAATTTATATTTAAAAAATATTTTCTCTCTGCCTCACTGTAAGGGATATGGTGACGATTCTCATATTCAATGGCTTGACTAAGTTTATAACAACCTCGTTTAAAAGATCTTTGCAAAAATTCTACGCTTTTGTACTCATAGATGGCTACCAGGGCCTCAATAAAACCTGTTTCTTCCTGTAAGTAAGTGGTCATCAACTTTTGGTATCCAATTCTATTCCTGACATCAATAAGTCTCGCCAGCATATCCCGAGATAAAAGTGGCAAGTCGCAAGAAAGAACCAAGCATGGCCGCTTGAGCCTTGTAAGAGCAGTCAAAATTCCACCCATTGGACCTATGCCTGGAATATCATCCAACATCCAGGGCACCTTCAATTCATGCTCCCTGGCATCCCTGCCAACTACATAAGTTACAGGACAAAACTCCTGAACCAAAGCAACACTTCTTTGCAACAAGTCTTGGCCCTTAAAACGCAACTTGGCCTTGTCCTGTCCAAGACGGGAACTTTTTCCCCCAGCCAAGACCACTCCGCAAATCGTATTCAAAGCCAACTACCTAAATTCAAAAGTAAAATAGGTTAACCTTTCTATCTACTGCTTACAGCCGGGTTGCGTGGTAAAAACGGTTGCTCTGTTATTCAACCACGCAACCACTTAAGCTTGCGTCTTAACTTACAAGACCTTTAGGATCTGTAAAAACTGAAAACCTGTTCTCTCGAGCAAAACCGATCAAGGTCAGGCCTTTCTTAAAGGCCAATTCAATACTGGCAGAAGTCAAGGCAGACCTGGAAACCACGGCCTGAAATCCGGCCTTAACAGCCTTAAGTATAAGTGAAGCAGTTCCCCTGGCTGAGACAAAGAGGATTAAACTGCCCATGGATTTATTATTCTTTACGGCCCACCCTTTTAGCCGATCAAGACAATTATGCCGACCAATGTCCTCAACGTAATGCACAAAATCATTCTTCCCGGGATCAAACAGGGCTGCGCGATGAAAGCAGCCTGTTTTCTCCCACTTACCATCCAAAGCCATAAACCGGGCCATATTCTCCAAAATCAATGCCTTAGAAAGCTTCGGAAGTTCCGTATCATTGTCAGGCTCAATTGTTACTGGCTTCAGATAAAATTCGCGCCCTTTCTCTTTGACTAGCTCTGGCCGCTCATCAGGTGCACATAGTTCAATGGCACAATGACCAATAACCAAGGAAGTTAAATCCTCTGGATAGGCCCACAGTGTTTTAACCTCCTGACCTGGCCAATGAATATGTATCTTTTCTTCGAGGCTAACAAGATCATCGATTTTTCGCCATTGACCATTTTTATACTGTCTACAGGGTATCTGTAAAATTTTACTCATCAAAACCCCCAAGCACTAAGAGTTGGTCTGCTGTATCCTTGTTTTCTGGCCAGAACATCTAAGGGCAGAGACTCCAGATCATCAACAGCTGGAATAGACTGCTTGTCCATTTCTCTAAAATCAACGGTTTTGATGTACATTTTGCAAGACTTGCACACATCCACCCGAAATCCTGGTTCTTCACTAACCTGAAAATACTCCAATTTCTCTTTTTTATCCTCCTGGCAGAACACACAAGACATTCTGGGGACCCGATACCTAGTCTGACAAAAAGAGCATGTAACGTAGCGAAAACCTTGTTTATCCTTAAGCTCACTAATTAGGGGCAAACTACCGCACACCGGACAGTGACCGTTATTCCAGACTTGGTCCGTCGGCAAAAGCAAGCTAATGCTATAACCTGTTTTAACCAGGCTAGGGGTTATGCTGGCCTGAATCAAAAAATTGAGAGTTCTCGGAGCAGTGGGAGTTTTTTCCCCATATAGACGAAAAAAGTGATCGTCTCCGGCCAGATATTTGGCGTAAGCTTCAGACAAATCAAGTTCTCCATTACTTACATCTTGGGAAACAATCTCTGCTGCCTGACCAAGATGCCCCTCTTGTCCCTGCAAAAAACCAAGTAATTCGGAAAAAAGCTTCTGACTCGCATCGAAGTCATAGGGAAAATTTTGTCTGGGCAGCATTGGCTTTCCCTTTACCACATCTTCCGTCTGAGGGAAGTCAAGCCCTTTATCCAGGACATCTTTAAGCAAGGCAAAAGAATTCAACTGTTTCTTATATATAAAATCAATTAATTTTAAGAGATCGGCAGGGACTGTTCCCTTCTTTTTGAGCATACCCATACGTTTTTCAAAACGGCCTAGCTCTCTTTGCACATCTTTGTCCATAACTGCTCCTTTTTAGCTTTTAATTTTAAAGCGTAGAGAATAATGAGGGAATTGATTGCTATCTCTGCTTGTATTGTTTGTCTAGTTAAATAAAAAACTCCGTAATAAAAAAGCCCTACAAGCTATGTTTATCAGCTATGTGCTAAATTAGAAAAATCTCGCTCACGAAAACATTAAAATAACCCCAAACTCTAAACTTTAAACTCCAAACTTAACCAATATATCTCCGGCCAAAATATAGATAATGGTCCCCAGACTTAAAAAAGGACCAAATGGTATAGGGGTTTGAGCAGCGTTAGTTTTGCCCTTCTTAAGATAATACAAACTAGCTATCAAGCCGGTTAAAGCTGAAATAAAAATCATGACTGGCAACCCTTGCCATCCAATAAGGGCTCCCAACATGAGCATAAGCTTAACATCTCCTGTTCCAAGGCCATCTATACCCTTTAATATCTTATAACCTTTTTGCAACAACCAAAAACAACCACTGCCAAGAAAAGCGCCTAGGAGTGAGTCTTGCCAAGCAACGGGCAAAATAAAACTAGCGCCGAATGCCAATATTGCCCCGGGCAGAGTAATGATATCCGGCAAGATAAAACTGTCCAGGTCAATAAAACTGGCCACGATAAGTAACCCGAAAAAAAACAAATAAACAAAAAAATAAACTCCCAGACCAAACTTAACCGCCAGTCCCAATGACAAAAAACCTGAAATTAATTCAACTACGGGATATCTTATGTTAATATTTTGCCTGCATGAACGGCACTTGCCACGCAAAATGAGATAGCTTATTATTGGAATATTCTCCCACCAAGATAATTTATGCTGGCATTTTGGGCAATGAGAACCTGGCCAGACAATGGACACACCCGACAGGTACCTGTGAATACAGACATTATAAAAACTTCCCAACACTAAACCAAGGACAAAAGAAAATCCCAACCCAAAATATTCGGACATGAGTCTCCTCTATTTCCAATTTTGCAACAATTATTAAAAAAATATTTTAGACTATTATATCTTATCAAGTTGTTTTTACTGACACAACTTTTTCTAAAATTATGAGCACAACCTCATGGCCAAGCTAGAAATATTTAAAGAATGTCCAGTTGGAAAAGATAGGGCATTAATCTCTGGGCGAGCAACAGGCTCAAACTCTTCAATTCTGAGACATATTCCAGCTTAACTGAGTCTGTCACAATTATACCGATCTTTTTAAAAGGTCTTGCAGGGTATAAAAAACTCAACCGCGATCATCCCTGCCTCGGCCACTTCTTGGAACACTTCAGACAACGGCAAAAAATATCCATTTTCATGATAGAACCTCATCTAATATTCAGTCTGTTGCTTTAAGTTCTTCCGACAAATTGATTCAAACCACTCATATGACCACGGTGATTTCCCTTACACCAAAATTTAGATTCCTAGATATGTGCAAAATATTAAAATCTTGTCACACTATACAGCACAAATAACACTTACACAAGTCTATGCTCCATTTCCATCCAGCCTGGCCTAGCCACAACCCGCATTATCAGTCCATAGACTGAACGGATGTGGGGCAAAAAAGTTGACAAACAGCCTAGTTGCCTGCCGGTCAAGTTGTTATTTAGAAGCTATTGTCACTAAAGGCTGGTAAATTCACGCTTCTTTTTTAGGAAAGGTATACAAATCAACGCTAAACTTTCATTTCAGACTACCAGTCAAAACATTTTGAGCCTGTGGCCAAACCCTATTTTGACTACCAGATTAGAAATCCTGTTTTCTTGAATGCTTTGCAAAGGGCTGGGTAATCCAGCACCCATTTTCAGCAAATTTTGTGGCAAAGCAAAAAATTAACTTTAAAACCATCAATGCTCATCGCTATTCAGATACTTAGTCAAAATGGGTGCGGGACGAAGCTTGCGGACTAGGTCCAACTCTTTGTACCAGCATGAATGAAATACCGTGTTTGCTCAATTTTTTGTGACCAACCCCCATTTTAACCGCTGATTGAAAGTCTTGGTTTCTGAAATGCATTACAAATGGCTTGGGTAACCCATCTTAGTGAAGCTTGCGGAAAAACAGAGCATCGGGATGAATGGGCTACACATTTTGCGATGTTGACCATAACTATCGATATTAAAAAGAACGTTTGTTTACCCAAAGTATCCCATTATGCTCTGTCCGCAAGCAAGCTTTTGATGGGTCCAAGTCTTTGTACCAGCATGAAAGAAACCAAGACTGAAATAAACCTTGGAAATTAACCCAAGTTTCCAGTGTTGTTGAGTAAATAATCTAATATTTCAATGTGTTAA
>NZ_CEYAEZ010000089.1:0-5733 GCF_982781345.1 Desulfovulcanus sp. | reverse complement strand
ATGAAATTCTGGCCGAGGTGGAATGGCCAACCATTTTCTTCTTTATTGGCCTGTTCATTATTATTGGCGGCACGGTCAAGGTCGGGCTTATTGAACTCATGTCGCAAAAAATGATCCAAATAACCAACCCCCAGCCGGATAACATGCTCACCCTGTCGATGGTCCTGGTGTGGTTCTCTGCAATTGCCTCAGCTATTGTGGACAATATCCCCTTTGTGGCCACCATGAACCCCTTGCTCATTGATATGGTCCACAAGGTTTACGGCTTAACTGACGCAGCAACGATGGAACACATCCAGCATACAGCCATGATGCCTGTCTGGTGGGCTTTGGCCTTAGGCGCTTGTCTGGGCGGTAACGGTTCTCCCATTGGGGCCTCAGCCAATGTTATCGTTATTGGCATGAGCGAAAAGGCAGGACATAAAATTACCTTTATCCGCTTTTTAAAATATGGTGTGCCAGTAACCATAATGACCATTGCCTTAGCCATGGTTTATATCTATGTACGTTACTATGTCCTGGGCTGGTAAATACTACTTGATTAAGCCTAAAAGGGGTGCCAGAAGGCGCCCCTTTTTTTCCTAAACAAAAACCACTTAATTATTCTGACAATTTTTAAGTAAATCCCTGATATTTCCTAAACTTCTGGCTGCATGATAGCAAACATGTTTAACAAAGAATTGAGGGGTAGTTTATTCCCATTTTTGCAGGCTTCGAATGGTTAATAGTGGTTAATTTCTCATTTTTTAAGAACTTGTACCTTATATCCTATCCAAACACACGCTAAGCTGCTGTAAGTCATTAATCACCACCTGGGGTCTCAAGCCCGTTACCCGCTCATCCCCTTCCCGCCAGCGCAGGGATCTTCTGTCGCCAGCAAACAGGGCTGTTTTCCACCCTATGTGCATTGCTGGCCAGATATCTTTAAGCATATCATTCCCCACATAGAGAACCTCGTGAGGCAAAATATTTTTGTTCTGGAGCCTTTTTTGTAATCTGGAAAAAAGATTAACCGCTGGTTTTGCCATGCCTTCTTCATAAGACCAGATACAAAACTCTGCCTGGAAACCAATATCTGGAAGAGAAGCATGGAGCAGGGTCTCTAAAATAAGAGGAGTATAAAACTGGGCATTGGAGATGATACCCAGGACAATCCCTCTTTGCTGCAGAGTGCTAAGTGTTTCCTTAAGCCCGGGCATGGGCCAGACCGGATTAACGCGAAGCTCATAGGCCAGAGCCAATTTTTGCAAGGAAAGCTCATCTAGCTGTTCTATCCCCAGGACAGCACTTGCTTTGCGCCAGATATCAAGAATATTGACCTCAGGATAGTCTATCCCTTGTTCCTGTTTTTTGTTATGTTCCTCTTTGATCAACTGCTGTAAGATGTTCGTGACCCTGATATCTTTGACACGAGGAAAGTGGGACGCGGAAACGGGTGGGCGCGGAGACACGGAGAGGTTAGTCACCAGGCCTGCATCTTCTATCGCCTGCCAGAAGACACGTTCTTTAGCGTCAGCGTCAGCTGCCGCATCTCTAGTGTCAGTGCCGATATCACCAGCCGCGGAAACGAGCATGGTACCATAGACATCAAAGATAACGGCCCGTACGTGTAAAGAAGCAAGTTCTGGAGGGCAATTGGTGGGAATGGGGTTTAAAGGATGGCTTAAACTATGTATAAGCTGGCATAGCTCTTTTGTGTCGTCCATATCAATCAACTTTTAACAGCATTAAGCGTTCTGGCGCCAGGAATAAGTCCAGCAATTTTTCACCATTCAAACAAGATAAAGACGAGACTGGACTTGCAGCCACCTGATTGTAAATTGCTTCCAGTTGCTGGCCATAACGCTTAAGACTATACTTTTCTCTTAAGATCTGGCGATGGATAGCAAGACAAGCCTGAATATCTTTAAAAGACGGCAGGCTACAGGGGTGCAGATACATAACCTCTCCGGGATTATTTACTATCCGGTGCAGGACACTGGTTTGTAACTCTTCATCCAAGCAACCAAAATCTACGTTTTTATCTTTAATCCATACGGAAAGAACTCGCTCTACATCATCCGGCCCGGGTTCACGGCCGTATGCATGAAAACTCATTTGCAGTCCTTCTCTGGCTTTACGTTCAATTACATTCAGTCCCAGCCATTGTACAGGCACTTCCAGCCGTTTGTAAAGCCAGGGCAGGGTCAATCCATTTTTTTTAAAGTCAGATGTTATCTCTGGAATGTCTCTTCCAAAAAGGGGACGATTTAAGAGCCAGGGTTCTAAAAAAGCCAGACCAAAACCTTCACTTATACTGGTAGTTAGCAAACAATTTGCTTTTTGCAAAAGAGAGGTAAAATCATATTGAAGTGCCAGTTCAAAATGCACAGGCAGATTGAGGGTGTGGGCAAGGGTTTTCCATTTTTCAAACTGCCTCCTGGCAGCAGGATTTTGTGGCCCCAGGGTGGTAGCAAAAATATTTTCCTGCGAAGCTAAACTTGCCCAGAGCAAAAACTCGCCCATGTTTTTGCGACGTATGCCCCTTGTGGGATAGAGCCACAATTTTTTTCCATGCAACAGAGAGCAACCCCCGCCTGCACCAGCCTGCTCCCCTTCATCTAAGTTCTCAATACCTACGGGATTAGGTAAAAGGTGAAGCTGGCGGCTATCCCCGCCAGATTGCATGAGAAAATTCAAATCGCGGCTATTCAGGAGCGCGTAGTGGATATGCGTGGCCACAGGATAGAGCAGAGAAGAAAGCTTATCCCTGTTCCCCTCAGCTATTTTCCGGAGCATCATTTGATAGTTGCCTGGCCGACCATCCTCGGCAAAATCGTGGATATGCAAAAGAAGACGCTCACCTTTCCGGGCCAGTTTGTGCAAAGCGCACGGTAAGACAAGATTTTTGCCTAAAGAGGGATTGTGCACATGCCACAAATCAGGTCTCCCGCCCAGAGCTTCATAAGCAGCTTCTTCCATTTCCTGCACTAGCCGGTCGGCACTAATATCCGGACGGCAGTGCTCATATTGTAGTCCGGGGATAAGACGCCATTTCCCGCCAATATCCTCCTGTGGAGGCCCACCGGTTAAAACCACAAAATTGGTCTCGCTACACTGCAACGACCTTAAAATATGGTTGATAACCCGGGTTACGCCACCTGGTTGAAGATGATAGTGAATTAAAGCAACGCGCATAATGATAGTTAGTGCTTACCCTGCTAAATCCAGTGTAGCTGGGCTGGCAAAGCCAGCGCTAACACTATTTAGGGTGAATGTTTGTGTTGGTTGCGGTAGGCCTCTAGTTCAATCATGGGAGGCCTTTCTTCCTCAAAAATTTCATAGACAATCTGTTCATGTTGTTCGCCATGGGCCTGAAACTGACGCAAAAAAGTGGGCAACTCAGGTAAACACTCCACGATCCCTCTTTGTTTAAGCCGTTTAAAAAACACGCGCAGAATGCCAAAGGCCATCTTGCCGAGAGCCTGTGTAGTCTGGTGGCGGTGGACTCTGCGGTCAAGGTCGGTCTGGGCCAGGGCATCCAATCCCCATTCTGAATAGACATCAATAAGATGGGATGTCTCCACTCCATAACCTATCGGAAAAGGAATCTTTTCCAGGATCTCCCGTCTGGCCGCATATTCACCTGAAAGAGGTTGTACCAGGGCTGTTAGTTCGGGAAAAAATAAAGAAAATAAAGGCCGGATCAGGATCTCAGTTACCCGACCGCCTCCCGATGGCCTGATTTGACCAGAAAGGGCCAGGGGGCGATCGTAAAAGGCCTTCACATACTTGATCTCGCGACGATAAATGAGGGGTGCAACCAGGCCATAGACAAAACGGGGATGGATATTTTTTATATCCGCATCAACATAGACAATAATATCGCCTTTAAGTTGATAAATGGCCTTCCATAAATTTTCACCTTTGCCGCGCTTGGCGCCCATCTGAGGCAGTATTTCTGCTGACAGATACACATCCGCTCCAAAGGAGGCTGCCACTTCCAGGGTCCTGTCTGTAGAGCCGGAATCAATTACAGCCAATTCATCTATCAATGGGTAACGATCCATCAGCTCTGATTTAAAAATCACCACTTCCTTGCCAATGGTCTTTTCTTCATTCAAAGTTGGAATACACAAAGAAATGGTTAAGCCTTGTTTCTCCTTTTCTTCTACGAGCCGGGAAATATCTTTAAATTGACTATGATGAAAAGTATTTGACTTTAACCAGTTGTTGATGTTCTGCACTGATAACCTCCGTCAATTGCCATAAGAATACCAATTAACTGTGCAACTCCTTTCATAATGGGTTCAATCTCAATGAATTCATCCACATAGTTAACATTTTCCGCATTGGTTATGCCTATGCACAGAGCCGGTACCTGGTACTCCGCAAAGGCAGAAATAATGGGGGAATAGATGCTATCCTGTGGGGATATGTCAAGGGCATCCAATATCTGTCGTGCCCGCAGGACAAAAGGATGGCCTGAATCCAGACCGCCTGATTTAGTGCTGGCGATCTGCTTCAGGTGAGCCGACACACCTGGC
Source organism: Desulfovulcanus sp. (assembly GCF_982781345.1). Lineage (NCBI taxonomy): Bacteria > Pseudomonadati > Thermodesulfobacteriota > Desulfovibrionia > Desulfovibrionales > Desulfonauticaceae > Desulfovulcanus > Desulfovulcanus sp. Next base: position 1,207 of record NZ_CEYAEZ010000089.1, on the reverse strand, counting down.
TGCTGGGCAATGCCATCCAAAATATTATAAATGGAGCCGGTTATCTCCTCAATTGTCCGGTCGCAGTTACTACGCAACTGAAACTTGAGAAAACCGTTGCGGGCCGGATATTTATAAGAAATCCCCCCTCCGATAGAACCAAGGGTAAAAAAAGTATGGTTTTCCTGAGGCAGATGAATAGCATTAAGCTGCGCTACAATCTGACATAAAATATTAATTGCACTCTCCTGACTTATCTTGCGGTTTATCTGACAGGTGATCATCCCGCCAAGAGAGGCCATGGAGCGAAAATTGAGTCGGCCAAGGGGTGAGCCTTCAATGACAATGGCCGCATGGATGGGTTGTTTGCTGTTAGCAAGAAAAAATTTCAATCCTTCCTGATTGCCCTGATCCAGATTGCGTACAGAGGCCATTAAGAGAAGATTGTTTTTTAGTTGAATATCCAATTTCTCAAGTAGGATGGGCAAAGTAGCCAGAACAGCCAGTCCCAGACTGTTGTCAGCAACTCCCGGCCCAAGAACACGGTGTGAATTCAAGGTATAGGTATGGTCTTCATTGGCTGCAAAAGGAGTGTCTGCATGGGCTGTGAGAAGGATAGTCTCTTCTCCTTTTGTTCCAGGCAAAATAGCCAGTCCGTTGCCCAGTTCATCTGTGGAACAATTTTGCAATCCACACTCGGCAAAACGCTCCTCCAGAAAAGAAACTCTTTTTTGTTCACCAAAGGTAGGAGCCGGTATTTCACCGATTAAAACCAGGTTAGCCAAAAGAACCTCTCGCAAGGGTTCCAGTTCAGCAGTAAGCCCCCTCACCCGCTCTAAAACTTTACTCAAGTCCTTTTCATTCATTAGTCACCTCCCCCTGATGTTGAAACGGAGAATGGGAGAAACGAAGAATTGGAGATTTTTTCACCGCTCCTCCCCATCACCGTTTCTCTGTTACAGCATTCCCCCGTCCTCGTTTCAGCGAGCACCTAAAGTGGTTATCGCCCATAAAGGTTAAGAAAATTATTAGTCCATTTAAGAACCTGTGGCCAAACCCCATTTTGACTGCCAGATTAGAAATCCTGGTTTCTTGAATGCATTGCAAAGGACTGGGCAAGCAAGCTATAGATGGGTCCTGACATTTGCACCAGCATGAAAGAAATCAGGATTGAAAAAATTATGAAAATTGTCCCCTGGATCCGTGAAAATTAACTCAACAACGATTC
>NZ_CEYAEZ010000088.1:0-6451 GCF_982781345.1 Desulfovulcanus sp. | reverse complement strand
TGCACTCTTCAATTGTGTAGTAATTTGAGGATGTTAATCGTGTCAGAAAGTTGAGATATATAGTTAAACAAATAATTTCCACTGCGAAAATATAACCATCGAAAATTATTTGTTTTTTTAGCCATTAACTTTGACAAATTCTTTAAGAGAACTGGTAACTCAAATCCTGCACTCAACTTTTCTATAGGTGCAGGGCTCTCTAAACTATGGCTATGAATTTTATGCGTAAAAAAAGTTTATTCACACCGTTTTCCCTGCCGGTCTACTTTTTTTCTTTAACAATTATGGCAGGTACAGTGCTCTTACATCATCCTATTAGTCTGGCAAAAGGACCAATAACCTGGATAGACGCGCTCTTTACAGCCACTTCAGCTACCTGCGTCACAGGTCTTATTGTTGTGGATACGGGTTCTTTTTTTTCTCCTTTTGGACAGAGCGTTATCCTAGTTCTTATCCAATTAGGCGGGCTGGGAATAATGACTTATACGAGTTTGGTCTTTTATCTGTGGCGCAAGAAAATTACCATCACTGACCGAATTGCCGTAGGTCAATCCCTTCTTCATGATCCCACTTTTCATCTGGGAAAATTTTTGCAACAACTAATAATCGCTGTTTTAATTATTGAACTTTTGGGAGCAATAGTTTTATATTTTCTCGATCCGCACTTTTTTTCTCCATTTTCAGCAGTTTTCCATTCTGTTTCTGCCTTTTGTAATGCTGGGTTTTCCCTGTTTAGCCAAAGTCTTATGCCTTGGCGCTCTTCCTGGACAGTGAATTTGGTGTTTATCATTTTAATTATCCTGGGCGGACTTGGATTTGCTGTGCTAGTGGAATTGAAGCAAGCGTTTTCTTTTACTTTTTATAACTCTAGAAAGCCAAGGTATAAAATAAGTTGGCAGAGCCAAGTAGTTTTAAGCACTACAGCTTTTTTAATTTTATTTGGCTGGATTACCATTTTTTGGGCAGAATTTTTTGGGCAGCGACACAATTTAAGTCTTTCCGAACATATTTTAACTTCTCTTTTTCAATCTGTAACCTGTCGTACTGCCGGATTTAACACGCTGGATATCGGGCACATGACCCATGTTTCCATGCTAATTATGATCCTACTAATGTTTGTTGGCGGCTCGCCGGGATCATGTGCTGGCGGAATAAAAACGACAACCTTCCGTGGGCTTTTGGCCCTGGCTGTGTCCAACATTTTGGGTCGCAAACAATGTGTGATCGGCAAATTTGCTCTGGATGAAAAAAGCTTGAATAAAGTTATAACGTTGGTAATTTTTGCTATAGTCTTGATTTTTACCTCCACCTTACTCCTTTTAATCAGTGAAGGGGGGGATTTGCCACATCCGGAGGCAAAGGGACAGTTTTTGGAAATTCTTTTTGAGGTTGTCTCAGCTTTCGGGACAGTAGGGTTATCTACCGGTCTTACTCCAAAATTAACTTTTTGGGGCAAGTGTATCATAATTTTTCTTATGTTCGTAGGTCGTCTTGGCCCAATAGTTTTTTTGACTCTGCTCCAGAGCTGGCAGACCAAAGAACGCTTTTCCTGGCCGGAGAGTTCATTGCTTATCGGATAAATAGTTAAATAGTGAATGGTAAGGTGGCGAAAAGAATGTACGAATAAATTTTCTACAACCTTTTATAAGAGTCTGTGGCCAAACCCCATTTTAACCGCTGAATGAAAGTCTTGGTTTCTGAAATGCCTTACAAACGGCTTGGGTAACCCAATCTTAGTGATGCTTGCGGAAGAACAGAGCATCGGGATGAATGGACTAAATATTTTGCGATACTGACCATAACTATCGATAATAAAAAGAATATTTGTTTACCCAAAGTATCCCATTATGCTCTGTCCGCAAGCAAGCCTTAGATGGGTCCAAGTCTTTGTACCAGCATGAAAGAAACCAAGACTGAAATAACCCATGGAAATTAAGTTGATAAAAAGGTTCGGCTACAAGTTCTTAACCAATAAACTATTTAACTAAATTCCCTAAGGAGGAGAGAGTGCCCAAATATGAAATAGGTATTATTGGTCTAGGGAAATTTGGTTATTTTCTTGGTCAATCACTCACTGATCTAGGCCATACAGTGCTGGGTATCGATAATGATTCGGAAAAGATCAAACGGGCTCAGGATGTGCTGACTCAAGTCTATAAAGCTGACGCCACAGACAAGGCTGCACTGGTCCAATTGGGCTTGGCTGAACTTACCCATGTGATTATCAGTGTCGGCCATTCCATGGAAGCCAGCATTTTGATCGCACTGCACTTGAAGGAATTGGGGACCCAAAATTTATGGTGTAAAGCTGTAAGTACTGAACATGAAAAGGTGCTGAAAAAAGTTGGCGTGGACCATGTAATTTTTCCGGAGCGTTTTGCTGCTGAGCAATTGGCTAGGGAACTGGTCATACCAGGTCTTATAGATTATCTACCTCTGGGCAAAGGAGTAATCTTACAAGAACTGAGGGTGTCCAAATGGGCGGGTAAGACCCTGCGGGAGTTGGATTTGACCAATAAGTATGGTATTCAGGTAGTAGCCATTAAACAGACTGGTGAGGCAGAATTCAAATTTGTTCCTAAAGCGAATACGGTTTTAACCAAAGAACACATTTTGGCTGTTATTGGCAAAGAAGAGGCCATCAAAGACTTAGAACCATGATGAGCTTCTTAATGTTGTTATTACGCAGCAAAGCTCTGCTGTTATTACGCCTTTGCTAACGCTCAGGCTGTTATTTGTTCGCTTCGCTCACGTTATTTGCCTAACGAATCCTTAATTCATCCAGTCCAGAACGGGCACACCTGAGATCAGGCCTAGTTTAGTTAAGTATTGTCCAAATAGAACCAGACTCGCCATGTGCTTAAAGTCCAAGTCATAATCCATCAACTGCCAGTAATTAACTACCTGTTCTTCGGTAAAATTTTGTTTCGGGTAAACAGAGGCTAGTTGCTTCAAATTTGACCTGATTTTTTGTTTTATTTCGGCAAGTTCTGCACACAATAAATGAACAATCTTTTTTTGTGCCGAGCTTAAGTCTTTATTGACAATCCAAACAGCAAAGACAAAAGGAAGACTTGTAAATTCATACCAGGCCTGGGCCAAGTCAATGACCACCCATCCCGGAGGGGGATTGAGATAGATCTCTAACGCCTTATCTCCTATCTCTAAAAATGGTTTGTTTGTCTGCAGCCCCGTGCCAGGAGGAATTTTACGCCACTCAGGCTGAGGCAGGTGCCAGGCAAAGGCCCATAAAATTTTTAACAACGCCACAGAGGTTGCCGAGGCCTCACTCAAAAAAATTTCTTTTTCTTTTTGTAAATAAACGGAAAGGTCTTTAAGCTCTACCGGCGAGCAGAAAATGACGCTCTGTACTTTCTTTTTGGCACTGATACTTAAGCAGGGCAATAGTTTATATTGTTCGGCATAAGCCAGATACTCAAAGGATGAAGACGGGGAAAGATCCAGTTCTTTTTTTTGCAAAATCTGGTTTAACCAGGCAGGATGCCCAGAAATATAACGTATCTTATCTTTAAAAGGGAGCCTTTTTAAATAATAAAAAATTGGCCAGATATTTAAATAAGAAATCTGGCCAATTTTAATTGTTTCTTCAGACATTAAATTCCAGCTCACTTCTGGTACTTATTGTTAAATGGTAATGACTTTATCCGCTAGTTGAAGGCTGGTGACCACATCAAGCATATTCGTGGTCTGTCCGACCCTCTTTTGATCCAGGAGTTGAAAAAAATCAAGACATGTTCCACAAACTAAAATTGACACTCCAGCCTGCTCAAGTTGCTGCAAAGACTCAAGCACCGGGCTATTGTCAGTGGCTAGCTTAACACCTGAATTAACTAAAATAATTCGCCATAACTTATCCATTTCAGGTAAGGTGGCCAGAAAGTTGACCATTAATTTATGGCCTAATTGGTCATCACCCATTCCGATTTTATCTTTGGTTATGAAGATAAGGGTCTTGAGCTCGCCTTGCGATGTTTTTGGTTCTGGCTTGCTCTTTTGTTCAGAAAGGTCGTCAGTTTTTTGCTCTTGGGGAGTACATGTGGCGACAATCTGCCAGTCATTCCCTTTTTTTTCAGTAGCCAGCAGTTTATAGTTTTGCATGTTTAAAAATCTGGTTACATTTTCTTTAGCCGGTTCATTGTCCACATAGACAATGAGCTTTTCTGGTCTTTCTTCATCTATAACCTGTTTACACTTTAAAACCGGTTGCGGGCAGGGTAAGCCCTGACAGTGCAAAATCTTTTCACTCATAATTTTCTCCTTTGAAGTACTTTAGAGTCTGTGGCCAAAAGAGTCTGTGGCCAAACCTCATTTTGACCACCAGATTAAAAATACTGGTGTCTTGAATGCATTGCAAAAGACTGGGAAACCCATCTTGGCGAAGCTTGCGGATAAGCAGAGCATCGGGGTGACAAGGCTAAATATTCCGGGACTATTTGCCATAATTATCGACAATAAAAAGAATATTCATTTATTCTAAATATACCATTATGCTCTGCCCGCAAGCAAGCTATAGTTGGGTCCAGGCATTTGCACCAGCAAGAAAGAAACCAGTATTGAAAAAAATATGAAACATTGTCCTCTGGGTAAGGTTTGGCCACAGACTCTTTAGCTGCGACATTTAAATATTTCCTCTAATTTCATGACTGATTAACCGTAGAGAGACATGATAATAATATATATAAGTTAAAAAGTATAACTAATTTAGTTAATTAAAATAATCAAACCGCTAAAGTCAATAAAACCAATCTTTAAACCTTGCCTTGAATTAGTTATCCAAATATATTTCATTTTTCAGGGATTTAAAATGAAGATTTCACCCGAAAAAATTGCTCCGATTCTCTCATGCCTGGTCAAATTCTGGTCAAAGACTCTGAATTATTCCAGGGTGTCCTATAAACCTGTTCAGGTCACAAGGCAAAGACAACCTGTTGTCTTTGCCTTGTGGCATAATGAATTATTTCCCCTTTGCTATCTTCACCGTCATGAAGGCGTTATAGCTGTTGTAAGCGCTAGCCAGGACGGAGAACTTTTGGCCCAGGTTTTAAAACGCTTTGGCTTTAATCTGGCCCGGGGCTCTAGTTCCAGGCAAGGACTTAGAGCACTGCTTATGGCCGCAAAGATGATGAATAATCTCAAAAAAGATGCTGTCTTTACAGTGGATGGGCCCAGAGGGCCAAGGCACAAGGTGAAAAAGGGGGCTATTTTCCTGGCTGCCAGGAACAAGGTGCCCATTGTGCCGGTTCGGGTAAAAATGAGCAGGGCTTATGTTTTTAATAGGGCCTGGGATAAATTTCAGTTACCTCTGCCCTTGTCCTCGTGCGAAGTCATATATGGTCAACCATACCTGGTCCCTGAGAATTTTGATCCTGAATTTTTAGAACAAGAGGCGTTAAGGTTAGAGAATAAGTTAAAAAGTTTAGTGGTTGATTAGTTGAGTAGGGGAAATGCAGGAACTTCTTTACAATTTTTTGTTTTTATCAGGCCAACGCTTAAGTTTTCAGGGCTGCGCAAGATTTGGCAGGGCAATCGGTCGACTTTTATGGTTTATGTTGCCTGGCAGAAAGGATTACGCTGTCCAAACTATAGCTGAAAGGCTCGAATTAGATAGGCTTCAGGCCGAAAGAATAGCTCTGTCTAGCTTTGAGCAAACAGGTCAGTCATTCTTAGAAATTTTTCTCACGCGCAAAGTCGATTTCAGGTTCTGGCAGGAAAATTTGATTGTACATGACCAGGAAAATCTGTCTCTAATACGAAATACCAAGCGGCCCGTTGTGGCTGTAACCGCTCATTTAGGGGCCTGGGAACTGATGGCAGGTCTTATGAAACTGTTTATGCACCCAAGACCTGGCCAGATTGTAGTCCGTTTGCCCAAAGATAGGGCACTAGGAAATTTGATTAAACATCAGCGTAGTCAGAGTGGGGTGGAAATTGTTGAACATCGGCGGGCAGCTCCTCGGGTGTTGCGTTGTTTAAAAAGGGGAGGAGTAAGTGCTTTTTTAGTTGATCATAATTGTCTGCAAAATGAAGCCATTTTTATTCCCTTTTTAAACAAAAAAGCAGCGGTAAATATGGGACCGGCCCTTTTAGCCTTGCGGGGCAAAGCTTTGGTATGGCCTGCATTTCTAGTGCGCCTTCCAGGGCAAAAATATAAATTTTATTCATTTTCGCCTCTGGATACAAGAGAGTTAGAGGGCTCAAGACAGGAACAAATTGCCCAAATTGCCCAGTTTTATACCCAGAAAGTGGAACAAATGGTCAAGAAATACCCTGAGCAATGGTTCTGGATGCATAAACGCTGGAAAACAAGGCCAAAAACCCTGTAATAAACAAAAACTGTTATTAATTATCTGACTCAACTTTCTGAGTTAATTTGCGAGCGCATTTTCTTCAATGCTAACAAAGAGTTGGACACATCTAAGGCTTGCTTGCG
>NZ_CEYAEZ010000087.1:0-6524 GCF_982781345.1 Desulfovulcanus sp. | reverse complement strand
TCAGAAACCAAGACTTTCATTCAGCGGTTAAAATGGGGTTTGGCCACAGACTCTTCTACCTTGAAGTGACTAAAGTTTAATTATTATAACATGTTAACCTGGCAAATTCTTTTGTTTTTTTCATGTTGAATTTTTTGGGAGAAATTAAAGACCATTGGCGATTATCTGGTTGTTTTCTTTTAATTTTAGTCTACTTTAAACTCTACTCAAAAGTTTTGAAGTTTAAAGGTGGGAAGTGGTAAACTTTACGAATGCTGCCATACTTAGTTTTGAAAGTCATGTCAGCAGGATAATTTAAAATTATTTTTGAATCCTAATTGTAAATTTTAAACTCTGGGTAAGACATAAGAGCTTGTAGCCGAATCTTTTTATCAACTTAGTTTCCATGGTTTATTCTAGTCTTGGTTTCTTTCATGCTGGTACAAAGACTTGGACCCAACTAAAATTTGCTTGCGGACAGAGCATAATGGGATTTTTAGGATAAATGAATATTCTTTTTATTGCCGATAGTTATGGTCAACATAGCAAAGTGTTTAGCCCATTCATCCCGATGCTCTGTTTTTTCCGCAAGCTTCTCTAAAATGGGTTACCCAAGCCACTTGTAATGCATTTCAGAAACCAGGACTTTCAATCAGCGGCTAAAATAGGGTTTGGCCACAGGCTCATAAGCTAATCAAAGTCTGCTAACAAAGCCCCGATATGTACCCCATCTATTAAAGAGCTTTGTTGATATTTATTCCTTATTCGCCACTGGGCCTGCTGTAGTTGTTCGTTAACTATACCATTTCTGGTGGCTGTATACGCTTCAATAAAAGCAGCCAGATTATCACACACTTTGAGCAAGTATCCATCCTTGGGATCAAACCGGTCTTCATTATATTGGTTTTGGAGCTGTTCCCAGGTTACAATCCTGGCTTCACCATCGACGATTATTGTGGAATCAAATTCAGATCCTATATCGATACCTAGAAAATACTTAAGTCTGTGTATCAGGTCTTTGTAGCCGCCTGCACTTAAGAGATTAAATACCCTGCGGTCAAGCTCTCTGCACTCATACTCTTTGATTAGATTTCCAATTCGTTTGACAGATTCTTTTACCGGGGAGATGATATCTCGGGTCAAAAGTTCTGGTAGATCATGGAACAAACCAGCAAAAAAATTGTTCTGTCGCCTTCTTGCACATGCACCTACTGCAAGACTAAAAAAATAGGCGTAACAGGCAACAATGAACATATGTCCCAGAACCGATGTTTCTGGGATGCGCGGAGTTTGCGACCATCTTTTTTGAAACCTGAGTTGTCCGGATAAATTGATGAATCTGGCCAGTTCTGTTTTTGGGTCATTAATCAATTCGGGTACTCCAACCAGGTCAGTGTATCTTTTTAATCCGTTAAAAAAATTTTCTTCTATCTCTTTTAACTCTTCATCTTCTTTGTTTAATTCTTTGATCAAACTGAATTCCCACTGACTAGCAAAAATGTGGGCTGCATCCAAAATTCTGCGAGCTAGAGAAGTATTATCTTCATTAGTGAAATAATGCTCTAGCTTATGCCAAAAGTCTTTTCCTAAAGGTTGTACTCTGGGTTGTAATTGCTCCAAGACCCACTGTGTCAGTTGATAATAATGAGCAGGGTTAGCTTTGATCTTATAAAATATGGGAGGCTTGATATCAGTGATAATGAGCCGGTAAAGATAATCAAAAATCCCTCCCAGGATTATCTCTTCAGCTAGAGCATCCTTTTCTTCCTTCGGTACTTTTTTTGCGTTCAGAATATAAAGAACAAAGGCCAGAATCATTTTATGGCCTTGTTTATCGACCTCTACCAATTCCATGGGCCTTAACTTATCATTCCACCTTTTCATAAAGGAGCCCGAAAAAATGAGTTGCAAAAGACTCTTTCTTATACTAGGCACTTTTTCCTCCGTTCCCGGTTTTTATTTTTTTTTTAGACTTTAGGGTTTGAAGTTAAAAGTCAAGTTTCAGTTTTTTTGTCCACGGTTTTTTGTCTAGCTTGTCATGTGGTTAAAGTAATGTATTACTTGCTAAATTAACTTGAAATCCACCGGTTGACAATTTTTAACTTCAGGTTCTATTTTATTTTTTAGTTGACAGACTTGCTAAAAAAAAATATAGACACTCTCTTTAGTTCAGCGAGGAGAAATGACATATGAAAACATATAGCCCAAAGCCAGAAGAGATTCAAAAGAATTGGTATTTAGTAGACGCCCAAGGCAAGACTTTGGGTCGGATTGCCACGGAAATTGCCAAAAGGCTAAGGGGAAAACATAAGCCTGAGTTTGCCCCTCATATTGACACTGGAGACTTTATTGTTGTTGTTAACGCAAAGAAAGTGAAGGTTACAGGTCAAAAGCTGGAGAAGAAAAAGTATTATCGTCATACTGGTTATCCAGGGGGGCTGAAAGAGACGACTTTAGCTGAAATGATGGAAAACAAGCCGGAAGAAGTGATCAGGCGTGCCGTTAGGGGAATGCTTCCCAAAAATCGTCTTGGCCGGGCTATGCTGAAAAAGTTAAAAGTTTATTCAGGCCCTGATCATCCACATGGTGCCCAACAACCTCAAGCTTTGGAATTCTAAATAGTATAGTTGGAGATAGCTATGACTCAAGATTTTTTCTACGGTACAGGCAGAAGAAAGACATCAATTGCACGCACAAGGCTTTATAATGGGAGTGGTCAAATTATTGTCAATGGTCGCCCGTATAATGAGTATTTTCCTCGGGCCACCTTGCAAATGATTATTAAGCAGCCTCTAGAGTTGACCAAGACTGAGGGTAAATTTGATATTAAGGTCAATGTTAAAGGGGGTGGGCTGGCCGGACAGGCTCAGGCCATTAAGCACGGTATAAGCAGAGCTCTCCTGGACTTTGACCCTGAACTTCGACCTGTACTGAAAAAAGCCGGATTTCTGACCCGCGACGCTCGAGTCAAAGAAAGAAAGAAATACGGCCAACGCGGTGCGAGAGCCAGGTACCAATACTCAAAACGTTAGTAAAAATGACACTTCCCCTCATGAAAGGCAGGGCCACAATAGTGGTTCTGCCTTTTTTTGTCTTTCGTTCCATAGCCTTCGCAGTGCGCAATTGGCATCTGTGCACCATGTGTTACAATGGTAAGTCTTTTTACGAATGTTATTGCAGGGCCGGGTTAGTCTTAGACTGCTCTAAATCAAGGGTTTAAGTATAATGAAACATTTTCTTCCTAACTTGGTTTATGCCGATGAACAGGGCAATATTTATGATGAGCCTGGTTTAAAAATGCTTTGCCGCCAGGGAAATGACTTTGCCTTGCCCCGTCCTGATGAGCTCATTCCCTTACCTCCTGAAAGCGAACTTTACTTATTGCCGGATAGAGGAGCCCTGGGGTTTGATCCTCAAACAGGCAATATCGAAGCTATTGAAGGGACGGCCGTAGCTGCTTTTGTCTGTCCGGGCTACACTCTAGCTGGACTTCCAGCCTATTTAACAGGAGAGAGAGCTCCCAGGCTTCCCCTTTTTGCTTATGGAGCTGTAGGATATTTTCAGGGGAAATTTTGGGTGGCAGCCAAACAGATAGACAAAGATAGGCGACAGGTTTTTGCCCACATTCCACAAAAGAAGATCAATATCGGAGCACACAGACTTTTAAAAAAATATCCTCGTAACCGTTTGGTGAAACATCTTGCCAGGTGTGCCTTAAATTATTGTTGCCCGGCAGCTAAAAATTTGGCCCTGGGTAGGTTCGAGGCCCCACTCCCTACATCCCGGTCTTGCAATGCCCGCTGTATTGGCTGTATTTCTCTTCAGCCAAAAGATTCTGGTTTTCCATCTACGCAGAATAGAATCGATTTTACCCCAACCAGCGAAGAAATAGTTCAGATAATGTCCTGGCACGGCCAGAAAGAAAAGAAACCTATTTATTCTTTTGGGCAGGGGTGTGAAGGAGAACCATTAACTGAGGCACAATTAATTCTTTCCGCTATTGAAGCTTTTCGTTTGAAGGGAGGTAAGGGGACTATTAATATCAATACTAATGCCAGTCTGCCTGAAACCATAGCCCCGTTGGCCCAGGCCGGACTTACATCCATTCGGGTTAGTCTAAATAGTGCGGACAGGGATAGATATACAAGTTATTATCGTCCGCAAAATTATACTTTTGACCAAGTGGTCCAGTCCATTCGTGAGGCTAAAAAAAACAATCTCTTTGTCTCTTTAAATTATCTATTTTTCCCGGGCATAAACGACACTGAACAAGAGGTTGAGAGCCTGATTGCTTTAATTCGGGAAACCAAGCTGGATTTTATCCAAATGCGCAACTTAAATATCGATCCAGAGCTCTATTTAGAACACATCAAAGCTAACCTGGGGCCGCGACTAGGGCTTAAAAATTTTTTGAAAAGAATAAGAAAGAATTGTCCCTGGGTAAATTTCGGTTATTTTAACCCCTATTTGGGTTAAGGTTTAAAGTGTTGGGTAAATGGGGGGAGAGTCTTTTGGCCTTTCTCCCCGGTAACTAATATCAGTTAAAACAAAACTTGAACCGCTTCTTCCCCTTCCTCCCTGGCTTCAATTTGTCCAATTTCCCAAGCCGGACAATCCAAGGCGTTCAAGCGGGACAGAACATCCTCTTTTATTTCCGGAGAGACAACAACCATAAATCCAATACCGCAATTAAATATCTGAAGCATTTCCTCCCAGGAAAGGCCTCCCAAATCTTTTAGCCAGTTGAAAACCGGGTGTATTGCCCATAGACCAAAATTAATGCGCGCCTTTAAGCCTTTGGGCAAAATTCGGGGGATATTATCATAGAAGCCTCCTCCTGTGATGTGCACAAGTCCTTTTATCTCCATGTCTCGAAGTAGATTCAAAATAACGGGCGCATAAATTTTGGTTGGTTCGAGAAGAACTTTACTTACTTTTTGTTCTGTTCCGGGAAAATTATCATCACCTTTCAGACCTGAGTCGGCCAAGAGCTTTCGGACCAGAGAGTAACCGTTGGAATGAAGCCCAGAGGAAGCCAGGCCAATAATGATATCCCCGTTTCTTATTCCAGACCCGTCAATTATTTTTTTATTATCCACAATACCAACACAAAATCCAGACAGATCATACTCTCCAGGGGCATAGAAATCCGGCATCTCTGCTGTTTCACCTCCGAGCAAGGCACATCCAGCTTGTTTACATCCATGGGCTATGCCCTCAATTACTTGCTGTGCTTTTTCAATCTCAAGTTTGCCGGTAGCAAAATAGTCCAGAAAAAATAAAGGCTTAGCTCCTTGTACAACAATGTCGTTGACACTCATTGCTACCAAGTCAAGACCAATGGTGTTATGAATATCAAAGGTAAAGGCCAATTTTAGCTTTGTGCCCACTCCATCTGTGGCCGCTACCAAAACCGGGTCTTGGATGTGATTTAAGTCCGGGCGAAAAAGTCCGCCAAAACCTCCAATATCGGTCATGACCCCCTTGGTAAAAGTGCTGGCCACAATGGATTTAATGCTTTGGACAAGCCGATTTCCGGCCTGAATATCAACCCCTGCTTCTTTATAAGCCCGATCTCTATTGTTCATCTTTTCTCCTTAATATATAAAATTTATTGACAATCTTAATTCAACTTTACGAGTTAAATGGAGAGTACATTTTCTTCAATGTTAACAAAGACTTGGACACATATAAAGTTTACTTACGGGCTGTGCATAAAGGGATTGTTAGTTAAAAGTTATTCAAAACATTTTCTGCATTCATGATGTAGCTCGAAAAATTTGTAGGGTAGTCTTCCCATGCACAGCTTTCCCGCAAGCTTCACCAAGATTGGGTTACCCAAGCCGTTTGTAATGCATTTCAGAAACCAAGACTTTCAATCAGCGTAAAATAGGGTTTGGGCACAGACTCTGTTACCAAGTCCATTTGCAATGATTTTCAGAAAGTGCGCTCTCCAAAAGGATAGAAATTGTAGGGTGTTAGATAACTCGGAAAGTTGAGTTATCTTAATTTAAGTGTTGAGTATTTTAAAAAAATCCCTGTACAATTATTATGTTCATGTTTAATTAAAAAGCAATACTTGTCTATTTGACTAAATTCAAGGTGGAATCATGGGCCTCAAAAAAATTATCCTTACGTTACTTTTCTTTTTGGCTGCGGCCAGTCCCGTCCTTACGAGAGAAAGACAGGATATTTTTATTGGCACAAAAAATCAAACAGGAATCTTCATTGGTAAAGAGCCAGGGACAGGTGACTTTATTCTAGAAGTTTCCCCCATGGAGCAAGACCAGGGAAACACTTGCGACTTTGAGCAAGTTATTATCAGTCCGGAAATTAATATCCACGTCAATTTAAACGGTACCTTAGTTAAATAATCTTGCCTCAACTTTCGGAGTTAATTTGCGAGCGCATTTTCTTCAATGCTAACAAAGACTTGGACACATCTACCCCGGTTGAATACTGGCAAAGCCAGCCCAGCTTCGCTGGATTCAACGGGGTAAAAGGCTTGCTTGCGGGCTGTGCATAATGGGGTTAGTCAATAGAAT
>NZ_CEYAEZ010000086.1:0-7225 GCF_982781345.1 Desulfovulcanus sp. | reverse complement strand
GGAAGTAGCTTCTATACCTACCATCCGCTCCCTGTCAAGAATTTTTTTGAAAAAAACAAAACTTCCAAACAAGCTTCTTTTAAAAACTCACAAGGCCGCGCCAAGTAAAAAATTATCTCGATGGATTGCTTCGCTATAAGCACATTGTCCAAGAATATTTTCGATTTCCGAGCTTTTTCTACCCATGATTTGTTTGAGTTCAGATGATTTATAATTAGTCAAACCCACTCCCAGGGACTCACCGCTTTCAGCATCGATCACTTTAACCAAGGCACCTTTTCCGAACTTCCCCCTCACATCCACTATCCCTGCCGGCAATAAACTCTTGCCCTGGTTGACAATAGCCTCGGCCGCTCCCTTGTCCACCAAGACCTCTCCTCTCGGATCCAAATTATAGGCCAGCCAGAATTTACGTCTGGAGATTGATTTCTCTTCCGGAAAAATAAATGTGCCCAATTCCTCACCAGAAAACACCCTCTCCAGGGCAAACCTGGTTTTTCCAGAAACTATTAGCGTAGGCACTCCTATTTGTGCAGCGCGTCTGGCAGCCAAAAGCTTACTGTACATGCCGCCTGTACCCTGTGTTGTTTTTCCTTGGCAGATCTCTTCCAGGTCAAGTTTAGATATATCCTTTATATAAGGAAGAAGTTTAGCGTTTTTATACTTCATGGGGTTAGCGTTATAAACGCCATCAGCCGAGGTCAGGTTTATAAACAAATCAGCTTCAACCAAATTGAGGACCAAGGCCGCCAAGGCATCATTGTCTCCAAACTTTAACTCCTGAACGACCACTGTATCATTTTCATTTATAATAGGAATAACCTTCCAGGACAAAAGATTGAGCAGAGTGTTTCGAGCATTGAGAAACCTCTCCCTGCTTTTTAGATCATCCTTTGTCAGCAGGACCTGGGCGGTTATCTTATCATATCTCGCGAATGCTTCATCATAAGCGTGCATCAGTCTGCTCTGGCCAATTGCCGAAACTGCCTGCTTATATGCTAGACACTCCTTTACGTTACAAGAGCTCATGACCTTGCATCCGGCGGCCACAGCTCCCGATGAAACCAAAATGACATCCCGCCCTTGGTCATGAAGAAGAGAAATCTCATCTGCCAACCTGTTAATGACTCTCGGATCCAGGCCATTAGCACCGGTTAAAACCGCACTGCCAACCTTGATGACTACTTTTTTGGCCCGGCTTAAAACTTGTTCTTTATATTTTTTATATTCCTGCAACATTGCGTTGATTCTTTAGCCGTAGTTCGAGATTAGAGATAACCCTGCACCACCACCCTCTAACCACTCCGTGACAATAAATAAAATTTTTCCCACATAGCCTTGAGTAGTGGACCGACACCTTTGCCATTCAAGGCAGAAATCAAAAATACTTTTTGCTTGTATGCGCTCAAAATTTTTTGAAGCTTATTTATTTCTACTTCACTCAACAAATCAATTTTATTCAAAACCAAAACCTGCTCTTTTTGGGCCAAATCCGGGCTACATTCCCATAATTCGTTATTAATTAACTCAAAACCAGAAAATATATCGTCCAGATCTACATCTTCTACACTTAAAATATGCACCAAAAACTTGGTCCGCTCCACATGTTTTAAAAACCTATCTCCTAATCCCTGCCCCTTATGCGCCCCCTCAATAAGGCCCGGGATATCGGCAACAACCATCCGCCGACCGAAATCATCTTCCACTACCCCCAAATTAGGGGTCAAGGTGGTAAATGGATAAGGTCCGATTTTGGGCCTGGCTGCAGATATCTTTGAGATGAAGGTAGATTTACCGGCATTTGGCAGACCAACCAAGCCTACATCAGCGATAACCTTCAACTCCAGACGGATTGTTTTTTCTTCCCCTTCCTCACCAGGCTGGGCGAATCTTGGGGTACGCATGGTTGAAGACTTGAAGTGCACATTGCCTTTGCCCCCGCGACCTCCCTTAGCCACTAAAAACATCTGTCCATCTTGAACGAGATCGACCAAAAGCTTTTCCCGTCCATCCTCTAAAACTTCGTACACTAAAGTCCCCACGGGCACGTCAATTATCAGGTCATCACCAGAGCGACCATAGCGCTGCTTGCCCATCCCTGGCTGCCCATTTCGAGCCTCATGGACTCTTTTATGACGAAAATCATAAAGTGTTAGAAGCTTAGAGCTGGCCCTAAGATAAACATCCCCTCCTTTGCCTCCGTCTCCGCCATCAGGCCCACCTTTGGGAACATATTTTTCCCTGCGAAAGGATACGCATCCATTGCCCCCCTTGCCTGAGCGGACTAAAATCTTTGCTTCGTCTACAAAACGCATACTTTACTGCTATAAGCCAGGTGACAGACTTACCAACTTAAACATGGACCTGAATATCTGCCACTAACTCTCTAAGTTTAATGTTCTATTTGTTACAATTCCTACTTATAAACAACAAATACCTAAAATATTCGTTTTCGCAAGGCAATACTTGGAAAAATAAAAAAAGCCGCCCAGAGGAAATCCAGGCGGCTAACAGGCAAAAAGTTACTTTCTGTCTGACTAAACAGCAGGGACTACACTAACTCTGGTTTTAACCTTTTTATTGCGGACAAATTTTTCAAATTTAACCACCCCATCCGTAAGAGCGAACAGGGTGTAATCTTTACCCATGCCCACATTTTTCCCTGGATGAACCTTGGTGCCCAATTGACGAACCAAAATATTCCCTGCCCGTACCTTTTGGCCGCCGAAGCGCTTCACGCCTCTTCTTTGACCAATACTATCTCGACCATTCCTGGAACTTCCTCCAGCTTTCTTATGAGCCATAATATCCTCCCTTAACTAGGCCTGTATAGCCTTCACCCTAAGGGTTGTAAAATCCTGACGATGACCTTGCTTTTTACGGTAGTCTTTGCGGCGCTTTTTCTTGAAAACAATAATCTTTTTCTCTCGGCCATGATTTAAAACATCGCAGACAACCTTGGCCTGCTGAACATACGGCTGACCAATCTGAACTTCGCCGCCCTGACCAACAACCAAAACCTTATCCAAAGTAATCTCAGAACCGGCCTCTGCCTGAAGCTTACTAACTTTGACCTGCTGTCCTTCTTGGACCCGGTATTGTTTTCCTCCGGTTTCAACTATAGCAAACATTGTCTTACCTCCAGAAAAGTGAAACGGAACTAGTAAACTAACTTTTCCTGGTTAGTCAAGTTATTTTTAACAGTTTAACACGGCCACGTCATTCTTCAATTTCAAAATGGCCGGTTGTCAGTCTAAGCAGCCCGGGCCAGAAACAAAACCTGAACCTGCTTGGCTCCGCCCTGAAGAAGAACGTGTGTGCACTCCTCCAGAGTAGTCCCCGTAGTCATGATATCGTCAATCAATAAAATTTTTTTATTGCGTAATATATCTGAAGGAATCAAAAAACTATTTTTAAGGTTAGCCAAGCGCTCAGTTCTGTTCAATATACTCTGTGCAGGAGTATGTTTTTGTTTCTCAAAGCCTTGTCTCTTGACCGGAGTATCAATTTTCCGAGCAAAAATTTTAGCCAACTCCAGGCTCTGGTTAAACCCTCTCTCTCTTAATTTTTTGTTGTGCATGGGTACAGAAAGAATGAAATCCGGACGATCAAGACCATGCCACTTATATGCTTCATAGAGCAGAAAGGCCAAAACCCTGCCTAAACTCAACTTCTGGGTAAATTTATATTCAAGAATCAGTTGTTTTAACAAACCATCGTACACTCCATAAAAACCAAGTCCAGACCAAGAAGGAGGAGCCTCACGACACTGAAGACATTGATAGGGGTTCTCATTTAACACATAGACTTGGCCACAGGAAACACAGTACCCGTATCGGACAGGAGATAGCTTGGTCTGACAATCACGGCACAAAAACTTGCCTTTAGAAACAACCTGGCCACAAATATCACACCGGCTCTGGACAAATATATCCTTCAAAGCTGTCAACATTCTTTCGGTTTAAGCTGCATTTTTCAGTGTAGGGCCTTGAAGAACGCTGAGTTAACAAGAGTCCATCAGATGAACAATAATTAGGCCCATGTTAAAAAATACTTTTGCAGAAATGTCAGATTGCGAACTCACGTATCTTTTGGTGGATTTTACTATCAGACTTTAGAGCGTCTACTTTATCCAGGCCACGTAAATTCAGATACTCCAGATTATAATTAAACGGAGACAAAAAATATTTCAGGGTTAATTGACTGCCAGCGAACAGCTTATCACCTTTTTTGCGTCCGGCTATGAGGATGATTTTCGCCTGTCCCCTATGAACTTTTAATTGCTCTTTAATCCACATAGCATAAAAAGACTGGCTTCTATCAATCAGGGCCTTTAAAGTAGCCGGTAAATGATAAAAATAAATAGGGGAGCAAAGAAAAAGCCTTCTGAAAGTTAAAATCTTTTCTAAAACCATCTGAGCATCATCATTTGCCGCCAGTACACAATGTCCAAGCCGCTCCTCGACACATTTCTGGCAACCCTGACAAGGGACGATCTTGAACTGCCGCAGATAAATTACTTCCGGAGAGAACCCCTGCTGCTCAAGGGTGTCAGCTATAAGCTTGGCAGCGGTATCGGTATTGCCACCTGGCCTTGGACTGCAGGCCAGGATCAAACTGTCATACTTCATGTTTTACGCTCAAAAACACCCTCAATATAAACATCGAATTCTTTTATGTTTAATTCCCAGTGCGGCGCGATATACAAGGCATTTTTTAATTGGTCCAAGGCATTTTTTTGTATCAAAACTGTTATTTTTTGGCCCCTGGAAAGACGGAGGTACCAACTTACCTCCTGACCAACTCCTCAACATTTATGCCGAAAGTCCAGCTCAATATCTTTATCGAGCATGATTCCCCCTAGAATCTATCTGAGCATATATATTGATGTACTCTGAGACCATTCGACTGGCAGAGAAGAACCGTTTGCCCCGCTCAAAAGCCGTGTCAGCCATAAATTTTGCTCTTCGTCTCTTTTTTAAGAGACGAACTACCTCTTGGGCCAGTTCATCCCAATTGCCTGAATTTATTAAGATACCTGTCTCCCCGTGAACAATCTGCTCTCCAATGCCTCCTACATTAAAGGCCACCACTGGCAACTTGCAACGCATGGCCTCCAGGACAATTAAGGGATGGTTGTCAGCCAAAATGGGATACG
Source organism: Desulfovulcanus sp. (assembly GCF_982781345.1). NCBI lineage: Bacteria > Pseudomonadati > Thermodesulfobacteriota > Desulfovibrionia > Desulfovibrionales > Desulfonauticaceae > Desulfovulcanus > Desulfovulcanus sp. Next base: position 2,067 of record NZ_CEYAEZ010000086.1, on the reverse strand, counting down.
CCAGCACCGAGCAGCTTTGCATAAGCGCATATAACGTATCCTGAGGTAAATAAGGCAAAAAATATAAATTTCTTTTTTGCCGGATCCTATCACCACCTACAAACAATCCCTTTGCCTCAGGCATTGCCTCGGCTATCTTTTGCCACACATCCTCCCATCTTGATCCGCCTTTGTAAACAGCTTTGGTGCCACCGTGGGCCACAAAAAGAACACTGGGATATTTTTTTAAAAAATTAAACTGATTTTGATTTAATATCCCGCTATCTTTTACGTCTTCCCCGTCCCACTCAATGCCATTGGGAATAACCTTTATCTTAAGTTCAGGTAACACTTGGCGCACCATCTTCCCCAGCCATTTGGAAGGAGAGACAATAAGCGGTCTCATTTGGAAAAGCAGTTCTTTTTTGCCTTGCCACACCCTGTGGCTTTGTACAAACCCGCGTTCACAGTACTCGCACCCTGTTTTCCACTGCTCACACTGCATAGGATGAACACATCCACCTGTGATCAAAGAACAATCGTGGGCAGTGATCACCACCCTGGCCAGACCTGCAATTTTTTTCAGCACATCCAGCCAGTCCAAGCAGGAATGAATATGCAAAATACTTCTATCAGTCTTTTGTAACAGACCTTCTAAACCTTGTCCCTCAATATCCCAGAGATGCTCACTTAGTACACCCTGGCTGGACAAACGTTTATGTAAAATTCTGGCAACCCTGGCTGCCCCGCCTTGTTCTTTTAAGGCGGTAAAATGAACAACTTGCATTCGTTATTAGGGATTCGAGTCTTAAACTTACCGTTAATACAGAATTCAACTAAATAATTGAGACTTCATGAAAAAAATGGATTATGCAGTCTTTCATCCATGACCCTGGTTTCTTCACCATGACCAGGATAAATAATGGTATCGTCCGGCAGGGTAAAAATCTTTTCCAGGGCTGATTTTTTAAGAATTTCAAGACTACCCCCCGGAAAATCAGTACGGCCCACGGAGCGGAAAAATATCAAATCCCCCACAAAAACTGCCTCAAGTTCAGGAAAATAAAAAGAAAGACTGCCTGGAGTATGACCGGGCGTAGCCAGTACTTGACAGGCGAAACCTAAAAAATTCTGCTCACTTTCGCTTAAATCAACAAAATCAAATGGCTCTGTCTCCGGGAAATCCATGAATCCACCTGCGCCAAGTTCTGTTTGCAATAAAAACTCATCTTCCTTGTTAGCCAAAATTGGGGCCCCGGTTGCACGGGCCAAGGCAGCATTGCCCTGGATATGGTCAAAATGAAGGTGAGTATTTAAAATATGGGTCAGCTTAAGATTATTTTGAGACAAAAAAGAAATAACCTCGCGTGGGTCCCCACCCGGATCTATAACCACAGCCTCATTCTGATGAACAATCAGGTAGCAATTGGTTTGAAGAACTCCGAGTTGAAAAATCCTGATTTCTGCCATTTAAAACTCCTCTAAAAGTAGTTGTGATAAATCTTTTCGGGAAGAACTACCTTCTTGCGCAGGATGGCCCAGAGCAATAACGGCCATTAACTCCAGTTGCTCAGGGTCTGTATTTAAAACTTCATGCACTTGAGTTTCCTGATTTAAAATCTCGCCCAGCCAGACAGCGCCCAGGCCCAATCCATGAGCGGCCAAAAGCATATTCTGAATACAAGCCCCGACACCCTGATAATCTTTTGTGGCATTATACATGGCATCCTTGGCCAAAAAAACTACGATCAAAGTATTGGCCTGACGCACAATGTGTCCATATCTAGTACACTCGGCCAATTTAGCTTTACGCTGCTCATCCTTAACGACCAAAAAACGCCAAGGCTGATTATTCAGTCCGGAAGGAGCCCACCGCCCAGCATCAAGAATCTTTATGATTTTTCCCCTGTCCACGTCCTGATCTGTAAACTTGCGGATACTTCTGCGATTAAATATAGCATCAAAAATATCTACCGTCATATTACCTCCTCCCTATGAGTTTATCGCGTCCACTGCGTTTTTGGAGTCTAATTAGAGCCTGTGGCCGAACCTTTTTATCAACTTAATTTCCATGGTTTATTCTAGTCT
>NZ_CEYAEZ010000085.1:0-7323 GCF_982781345.1 Desulfovulcanus sp. | reverse complement strand
TCCCCGGTAGCTCAATCGGCAGAGCGGGTGGCTGTTAACCACTAGGTTGGCGGTTCGAGTCCGTCCCGGGGAGCCAGAAAACAAAGCCCCGTCAATAGCGGGGCTTTTTTATTTATGTTCCACTACGTATTAGTCGACCTTTAAAAGGGTGCATCCGAGGCTGCACTTGGGTTGAGTAGGTAAGTGATAGAGTAGGCAGGATGGTCAAAGGAAATCCGTAGCGCATAATCTTTGCCATGTTTAGCTAGCCAGAATTGAAAACGAAATACAAGATTTCCAAACTAGAGGCGGAGGGGCTATCGCTCCCACCGCCTTTTCTTTTTTTAAAATAAAGAGTCTATGGCCGAACCTTACTTAAGAGAATAATTTTTCATATTTATTTCAATCCTGATTTCTTTCAAGCTGGTGCAACTGCCTGTACCCAACTAAAAGACTTCCAATAATTTTTATTAGCCATGGAGAATCACATTGATCGGAACACAACAACACAACCAACCTAAATAAAACCATTTTTGGTAATACTCTCTAACTCCCCTCTTCATGAAACCCACAATCATCCTTCAACAAATTGTATTTATACAACAAAATGAGTACATTATTGCATATATGACAGATTGAAAATTTCTTGTTAATGAAAAAATATAAAAAATTTTTGAAGCTTGCTCAAATTCTCCCTAACAATTTGCTCAAAAAGCATTGTTTAAATAACGCTAGAGAAACCTAAAATTACCCCATGACGGTCATAAAGTAGATGCACATATATAGTTTTCACTAGTCGAGTTGCAAGCATGGGGAGGGGTTCTATGAAGTTTGAACTAAAAGGCTATGTTGAACGTATAAAGCCAGCTGAGAACCTACACCAACTAGTCGTTCGAGATTCAGAGACTAAAGAAAAATGGGTTTTATACACTGGAGACAATGTTAGTCTTTCAACTCTTTTAATCTGTCAGAAAAATAAATTTTTGATGCGTATCCGAGGTTGGGTAAGGCAGGACAAAGACTATGTTTATTTTCGGATATCTTCTTATGATGTCCTGGACACACGATATGTCCCCGTCAGATTCTAACTATTTTTGTGTAAATCCCTGAAAAAAGTCATCCTGATAGTTGACTCAATGCACAAACTCAGGCCAACCCAACAAAGTTAACGGGTATCAGACAATTTTTCGCAAAAAAGTTGTAAGTATATAACCAGGTCTTTTTCACACAAAGAGTCTCTTCTTTGTTCCATCTATAAACCTGAAAATTTAAAATATGAACGATAGACCATTAATCATTTCTGTCCTTTCAGATCGATTCGGTATCTGTCGCCTTGCTCCGAATATGCCTCTGCCCGCATGGGCAATTGCTGGTCCCTTCTATTCCATCACCCGAACTACAGAGGAGTTATCTGTTGTATGCCCTGAGTTGGCAATCCCAGATGAAATAGTGAGCGAAAAAGGTTGGCGCTGCTTGAAGATACATGGGCCCCTGGATTTTTCTCTAATAGGGATTCTTTCATCCCTAACGATACCGCTCACGAAGGCGGGTATCAGTATTTTTGCGATATCCACCTACGACACGGATTACTTATTGGTTCAAGAAACCGAACTTGAGAAAGCAAAAGCTGCACTAAGAGAAGCAGGACACTAGATTGTTGACTGAACGCTAAATATATGTATCAAATAAAAGGGCAATAACTATCTCCAAAAAGAACTAGAGGTACATCTTGGGACACATTACTCGCCGGATATACAGATTTAACCCTTTTTAATCAAAAAGACAGATACTCAAAAAAGGATTATTAGAACAAATGAAGATACCAATATATCAAATCGATGCCTTCACAAGTCAAGTTTTTGCTGGGAACCCAGCAGCAGTATGCCTACTAGAAAGTTGGTTAGACCCTCCCACACTACAAGCCATTGCCAGAGAGAATAATCTTTCAGAGACAGCATTTATCGTTCAAAAAGAAAATTACTATGAAATCCGATGGTTCTCTCCTTCAGTAGAGGTTGACCTATGCGGTCATGCAACTTTAGCCTCTGCTTTTGTCATTTTTAACTATATGGATACTTTAATTGAAGAAATTACATTTGTCTCATCTAAAAGTGGAAAACTTACTGTATCTCGTGAAAAAGATTTACTGAAAATGAACTTTCCTTCCCAGCCACCAAAACAATGTAATCCTCCACAAGAACTGCTTGAAGCTCTTGGCAGAAAACCTATAGAAGTATTGAGTTCAGAAGATTATCTTGCGGTATTTCAAACCGAAGACGAAATAGTATCATTAAAGCCCGATATGGAAAAACTTAAACGACTCCCTTTGCGTGGAATTATTGTCACTGCTAAAGGCAAAAAAGCTGATTTTGTTTCTCGTTTTTTCGCCCCAAAACTTGGCATCAATGAAGATCCTGTTACAGGTTCAGCTCATTGCACCCTGATTCCATATTGGAAGACCAGAATGGGCAAAAAAACTTTTTACGCTCAACAGGTGTCACAACGAGGTGGTGAGCTATTTTGTGAGGACTGTGAAAACAGAGTTGCCATAGCTGGCAAGGCAGTCAAATACATGCAAGGTACAATAACCATCTAAAGAGTCTGTGGCCAAACCCCATTTTGAGTAACAGATTAGAAATCCTGGTTTCTTGAAAGCATTGCAAAGGGCTGGGAAACCCATCTTGGCGAAGCTTGCTGATAAGCAGAGCATCGGGGTGACAAAGCTAAATATCTGGTACTATTTGCCATAACTACCTACAATAAAAAGAATATTCATTTATCCTAAATGCCTCATTATGCTCTGCCCGCAAGCAAACTATAGATGGGTCCAGGCATTTGCACCAGCATGAAAGAAATCAGGATTGAAAAAAGTATGAAATATTGTCCTCTTAAGTAAGGTTTGGCCACAGACTCTAAAAGAGACTAAAGGAGAAAATAATGGTTACCTGTTACCTCCACTATGTCATTGACCCTTATAAGCTGGAAGAATTTGAAAAATATGCTAAAATGTGGATACCTTTAGTTAACAAATTTGGCGGAACTCATCATGGGTATTTTTTACCACAGGAAGGGGCGAACAATATCGCAATCGCCCTGTTCAGTTTTCCAAGTCTGGCAGCCTATGAAGAATACCGTATTAAATCCATGGAGGATCCGGAGTGCCAGGCCGCATTCAAATTTGCTGAGGAAACAAAATGTATTATAAGTTACAAGCGAAGCTTTATGAAACCAATTTTTGAGTAGGATATTACATAGGCAGTAACGTATTCTCGGACTGCACCGCTCTAGTCGACTCCGCCCACAGCCACGTCGGCAGCAAGGATACCTAGAATGCGTCCTTCCTTGTCCCAAAAGGGAGTGGACACAGTTATGCACTTTTCGCCAGTGGCCTGAGAGACATAGACCTCGGAGATGTAAAGGTTGTTGGTTTTCATTGGTTCGGTAAACCACGGACGTTGAGACCAATCTTTACCCAGGGCCTCGGCATCTTTCGGAGATTCCTGGCCTGGCCTCGGGATGTTGGCGATGGGCTGAATGCCGCGCGAATCCGTGAGGTAAAGCAATTCCAGGAAATCGTGCTTGCTTATGGCCGCACGTAACGCCTCTTCTTGCCGCTCGCGTTGCATGGACGTAATCGCCTCGGAAGCTGCCAGTTCGCTAATAACTTTCTGGACCACTCCCTGACCCATGAGTCGAAAAACATTGTTCAGACTGTCCAGTTCATCTACTTGCTCTAACAACCGCCTCATTGCGGCTTCGGAATTAGCCATATCCTCACCGGTATGCCTGGCTATTTTGTCCAGATGGGAGATAGTTCGCGTAATTTGCTCACTGGCCGTGGCCTGTTGGACAGCTGCTGAAGCGATGGATTCTATCTGCCGTGAGTTATCGTCGGAAAGCTCAACAATTTCCGCAAGCATTTCCCCGGAGCGATGGGCCACGCTCGTAGCTTTTTTTACAAGCTTGGCAGTCCCCTCCATGCCTTCTCTGGTGTCGGCCACACCTTTCTGGATGGCTTCGATCTGGTGACCAACATCGCGGGTAGCTTCCATAGTCTTCTCAGCTAATTTACGCACCTCATCAGCAACCACAGCAAATCCCCGACCGGCCTCACCTGCCCGAGCAGCCTCAATAGCCGCGTTTAAGGCCAGAAGATTGGTTTGGTCAGCAATGTCCGAAATGATCTCCATAACCTTTCCGATAGCAAGTGCTTGTTTACCAAGACCCATGACTACTTCGGTAAGTTGAGCAGTGCGCTCATTTACTGCCTGTATGGCAGCTACCGTCTCTTTTACGGTTTTTGCCCCCTCTTGGGCCTCTTGTTTAGCTTTGTCAGCAGCTAAAGCAGCTGCTTCGGCGCTTTTGGAAACCTGAGTCTGAGAGGCGTTCATCTCCTCCATTGCCGTGGCAGCTTCAGCCGCCAGCCGTTGTGCCTCTGTTGCTCCTTTGGCTGCATTATCCGATGCCTGTCGCAAGAGCTTTGTAGCCTCTTGGATACCGTGAATAGCATTTCCTAACGTATTCGAGGCATTGACCAACCCTTGGCAACGTGATTCCTCGGCCTTCTCGCGTGCCTCCGCAATCTGTTCCAAAGCACGTTTGGCCAGTTCCTCCTGTTTATGTAAGGACTCAGCCAGTTTACAATTTTGGGCAGTTAATTCTTCAAATTTGTCAAAAACAACTCCAATCAACTTTTTAATTTTTTCATAACCTTTAACCCTTCCAATTGAACCAACGCTGACACCGATGCTCCTTATGCGGCTATCCAGAAACTCAAGAAGGGCACGGGTTTTTCGACCCTGAAAACCCGCCACCCAGAGGACCGACGCCAGGCCAGCGAGCAAGCCAGCAATTGAAAAGGAAACTAATTGTAGACGCAAGTCAGCAATATTTTTTGACACTTTTGACAAATCAGAATTTGTCAAAACCATAGCCTCCAGACTGTTCAAGCCGGTGAAGGCTATCACCGCAAGTATTCCGCAAATGAGCGCTGCTGGAAGTAAAAGCCAAATAATTTTATTCATCATTTTGCCCCCTGTTATTTTGAAGGAGATTTTACAAAATTAGCTGTAGCAATTTTCGGTCCGAACGTTACGTCGATGGAACAACTTATCTACTTCACGGTTGTAATAATTAGAAATCTTTATCATCTTTTCTCCCTTACACCTCTATCTCTCTTTATATATATCATTTTTTATAGTTTTTGACGCTGACACACAAACAAACTCTCCCAGATAGTTTACACTGAATCTAGATGAGAGCGTTACAACCATTGTGTCGCTAACTACCACCTTCCCTTCACCTACAAACACAACAAATCCTACAAACTCAATTAATTAGCCAAAATTATTTTTACCAATTTTGTTAATAAAATTCCTGAAAAATATAGTATAAATTGAAAAAATTAACAAAATTGTTAAACATTAGATTGGGGCTTTCTACAGCAAGAAAGGAAAAAGATTTGTAATATCAATTAGTTATCCTAAAAAAAGCATTATTATCAACCATGCTTATTATTCGGCATGTCTATTGCTGAGATTTAATGTATGAGTCAGTCAATCAGTACCTTAAAACTCAAAGTGCTCTCTAAGATTAGCCATGCTATTCATAATGCTCTCGATCTAGAACAAACCCTGCACGATATATTACGTGTTTTATCTGAAACATTAAGCATGAAAAGGGCCACAGTGACCCTCATAGATCAACAAACAGGAAAACTGCTTATTACCGCTTCCTATGGTTTAACAAAAGAAGAAAAAAATCGCGGGGTTTACAGGTTAGATGAGGGCATAACCGGGCGCATTTTTCAAACAGCACAACCTTATTACGTACCCGATATTCGCAAGGAGCCTCTTTTTTTAGACAAAACCGGATCCCGGGCAATTGAAAAAGGCCGTGTTTCGTTTATTGGTGTTCCTATAATTCTCAATGGCGTACCTATTGGTGTCCTGAATGTTGACCGGTTGTTTGGAGACGATATCTCTTACGAAGAAGACATTGATTTCCTTACTGTAGTTGCCACGCTAATTGCCCAATTCATAAGCCTGAACCAAAAAGTCAGGGCCACTGTTGATGAACTTCGGCGTGAAAATGTTTCTTTAAAATACCAGTTATCCAAGGAGGCTCGAAGATTTTACATAGTTGGCAAAAGTAACGCCATGCTCGAAGTGGAACACCAGATTGAGAAGGTTGCTCCCACCAAGGCCACAGTGCTTCTCCTTGGCGAATCTGGTACAGGAAAAACTCTCATAGCCAGGATAATCCACGAAATTTCTGAAAGGGCAAAATTTCCATTTGTCAAAGTCAATTGCGCCTCTATCCCGGCAAATCTTCTCGAAGCCGAACTTTTTGGTTACGAAAGAGGTGCTTTCACAGGCGCTGAATATTGCAAACAAGGGCGCTTTGAAGCTGCAGACAAAGGAACTATCTTTCTGGATGAAGTGGGAGAACTTCCGCTAGGTATTCAGGCCAAACTCTTGCGGGTCTTGCAGGACAAGGAGTTTGAACGGCTGGGCAGCAACAAAACCATTAAGGTTGATGTACGCATCATTGCCGCAACCAATAAAAATTTGCAGGAACTTGCTCAAAAAGGAGAATTTCGTCCGGACCTGTACTACCGTTTAAATGTTTTTCCCATTTGGGTGCCACCACTTAGGGAACGAAAAGAGGATATTCCCGGACTACTCAATCATTTTCTACAAAAGATGGCCAAAGAGTACGACCGTAAACTCAGCTTTACCCCTGATGCCCTGGAACTTTTAAGACGCTATGACTGGCCGGGAAATGTTCGGGAAATGGAAAACCTCGTGGAGCGACTGGCCATTATGGCTGACGGTCAACGGGTCGACGTTTCACTTATACGCCCATATCTCTCGATCCAAAATTTGGAGACCACATCTTCTTCAGAACCTGAATCAGAACCTGAACCTGTGCAGACTCAAAATACTTCCTTCAAAAAAACATCGTTAAAGGAAATTGAGAAAAAACAAATTATCGCTGCCCTTAAACGGAATAATTGGATACAGTATAAAGCAGCGGGAGAGCTGGGTATCACTCAACGTCAGATGGGATATAGAATCAAAAAATTTGGCCTTGAGGAACTCGTGGCAAGGGAGAGAGCCAGGGCAAGGGTCCATAGAAGGTAGTTAAAACTTCAACTCCATCTCCTCGAATTATAATTTCAACTCAGGTACCTCGTTACCTCTTCATATTTTGCTATTCCTCAAACCTTTCGCCACCAAGCGCTTATTTATACGTCGCCTGGTGGCGAATGAATGAGGCATGGACAAACTTATCCGCACCCTCCCCCTCCGCCTGAACAACAGCCTCCGGCCAAGCCGCGTC
>NZ_CEYAEZ010000084.1:0-7499 GCF_982781345.1 Desulfovulcanus sp. | reverse complement strand
TGCCCCATAACTCCAACTAATCGTGTTAAAATTTTAATTCAGGCTGCCTTCGAGGGAGTTTTTTCGCCTGTTTGACAAAAGTTCCGGATTGATAATTGTCGATAAACAAAATTTACTCACTTTCACGGATTCAGGTTGTCCTCTTAAGTAAGGTTTGGCCACAGACTCCATAAGCTTAAAACAGCGAGTAAATAACAATAAATTATAAATATCAACAGGTTACACCCAAAAGCTAACCCCCCAATTTCTAAAGAAAATTACCTAATGATTTTTCACCAAAATTATGCTATTTTCTTATACTCATAAGGCTATAATTTAATTTCGTATTTTTCAAAATTCTCATGGTTCATGATTCGTTAAATGTCTCCCTCCAAACGAATCTTTCAACTTCTAGCTGAACACTCTAATTTTAAATTTGCGTACTCGGTCTTCGACTTTGAGCTTCAAGCTTTAATAATAATTGGAGAAAATAGATGAATATCCCTTTTATCGATCTAAAAACTCAATATCAAAAAATCGAGTCCAAGGTTAAGGCAAGGATAGACAAGGTCCTAAACCACGGGGCCTATGTTATGGGGCCGGAAGTCAGTGAACTTGAGCAAAAATTAAGTCAATATGTAAACACAGATTACGCCCTGGCCTGTTCATCAGGTACAGATGCCTTAATTTTAGCACTCATGGCCTTGGATATCGGCCCCGGAGATGCAGTACTCACGACCCCATTTACTTTTTTTGCCACGGCTGAAACCATAGCCTTTCTTGGGGCCACTCCTATTTTTGTCGATATTGATCCCGAAACGTACAACTTGTCTGTCAATGAACTTGAAAAGACCATCCGGACCATAAAAAATAATGAGCAAACCCTTTGCCCTCTCCCGGCCAATATCAAACCTAGTTCCGTATCGCTCAAGGCCATTATTACCGTAGATTTATTTGGCCTGCCCTGCGATTATGATCAAATCACTGAGATTGCCAGACAGGAGAACTTAAAGCTAATCGAGGATGCAGCCCAAAGCTTTGGAGCTACTTATAAAAGCAGAAAGGCTTGCTCTTTTGGAGATATTTCCTGCACATCTTTCTTCCCGGCCAAGCCCCTGGGCTGCTATGGCGATGGAGGGATGTGTTTTACCAATGAACAGGATATAATTGAAAGCTTGCGTTCTTTGCGCATTCATGGTCAGGGCAAGGACAAGTATGAAAATATACGCATAGGCATTAATGGGCGCCTGGACACCTTACAGGCCGCCATACTACTGACTAAGCTTGAAATTTTTCCACGGGAGATTGAGCTTCGGCAGCAGGTGGCCGAGAGGTATAATCGGCTCTTTGAACAGCTACCAGAGCTAGTCACTCCCCAAGTACCTGCTGACCGGACCTCAGTCTGGGCCCAATATTCACTCCTGGCTGAAAATAATCACCAGAGAGACAAAATTCTAGCACATTTAAAAGAAAATAATATTCCCACAGCTATTTATTATCCCAAACCACTGCACCTGCAAAAGGCATTTGATTACCTGGGGTACAAACAGGGTGATTTTCCAATCAGCGAAAATATCGGTGAACGTATTTTTAGCCTACCCATGCATCCCTACCTTGAACCTGATATGCAGGAAAAGATTTTTAGGCTGGTCAAGGAGGCAGTTTAATGACTAAAGGAATCAAGCAGCATAGAACAAACTCGACAAGCTCACAAATGGTACCTAATGCTTAACACCCGCTGGCACATCTTCCTCTGGTTTGCCTATCTCCTTTGGCTTATCTGCGCCAGCCTGACTCCTCTGGATATTTCCCTTGATGTCAGGCACGGAGACAAATGGCTCCACGGCCTGGCCTATTTTTTTATGGCCATGCTCTATCCCTGGCCTCTTGATCGCCATGGCCGGGTTTTTGTTTTCGTGGTTTTGACCATACTTGGCTCTTTTATAGAATTTTTGCAGAGTGTCCTGCCCGTAAATAGAACAGGAGACATAAAGGATGTTTTGGCCAATTCCTTAGGTATTATTCTTGGTCTTTTGGTATTATGGATTTTTCAAACTGCTTATAAAGGAAAATATTCGAATAATAAAATCAAATAAAGCTGGTTAGAGCCGAGTCTCAGGATTGAGAGACGAACAAAGGAGAAGCATTATGGACAACAAAATCTTTGAACTAGGCCTGTCTGTAGAAGCAATTTCTCTATACCTTCTGCTTGATGCACTGATTGCGGCAGAGGCACCTTTGAATATGGAAAATGTACATTCCAGGTGGAACGCCACAGAAGAGATGCTCTCTAAATCAATTGCCGAGTTACAAATGAATGGTATAATCCAGATAAATGGCCAGGAGTTTGTTCTTAATCCAGTATCAAATTGGATAGAGACTAAAAAAGCCTAAACCATGCCTGAGTTGCATTCTTTATGGTCTGGACTAGGATGGCCTTTACTTCGGCTCTGCTTTTTTATCTCCTTAGGCGTTTTTATTGGCAACTTTATTGAATCCCTGAACTGGACCAGATTTATCGCCAGACTGGCCTATCCTCTGGTAAAGTTAGGCCATCTTCAAGATATTTCCGGGGCGAGCTTCTCCCTGGCTTTTTTTTCAGGAGTTACAGCCAATACCATGCTTGCTGAGGCCTATGACCAGGGCCGCCTCAGTAAAAAAGAACTCATCCTCTCCAATCTGTTCAACTCCTTGCCAACTTACTTCTTACACTTGCCCACAACTTTCTTTATTATTGCGCCACTAATCAAAAAGGCAGCCATTCCCTACTTCATGCTGACCATCTCTTCTGCTTTTTTACGCACCTTTTTTATTGTTCTCCTGGCCAGGTTTATTTTGCCAGCCCCTAAAGAGTCTGGTCAGAGCTACAGGCTACCCAACGAGGCCAGCTTTGACCTGAAAGAGATTGCCATAAAAACCTGGAAGAGATTTGGCAAAAGAATGCGCAAAATTTTGAGTTATACTGTGCCCATCTATGTGCTCGTCTTTTTCCTACACCGCTTCGGAGTCTTCCAGAATTTGGAAAACATCATGGCCAAATATATCGACGTCTTGTCCTGGCTCCCACCCCAGGCCTTAAGTATCGTCGCCCTCCAATTAGCTGCAGAGTTTACTGCCGGCCTGGCTGCAGCTGGTGCTCTTTTAGACAGCGGTTCTTTAATGATTAAAGAAGTGGTTCTGGCCCTAATCGTGGGGAATATTCTCTCCTCCCCCATGCGGGCCATCCGTCATCAACTACCATATTATGCAGGTATTTATAAACCAGCCCTGGCAGTGAGGTTAATTTTTTTCAATCAAAGCTTTAGAATAGGCAGTCTTATGCTTGTGGCTCTGGTCTATTATTATGTTTTTTGAACAGTGGGTGCATCTGATGGCTGCACTTGGGTTGAGTAGTTGAGTAGGTGAGTGGTTAAGTAGGTAAGATGGTCAGTGGATATGTGATTCCGTAGTAGAATTTTTCCCTGGTTGCCGCAGTAGGGTTTGCACAGACTCTTTAGCCTTTTGACCTTTTGACCTTTTTCCCTTAACCTTTGTTTCCATGTTCACAATCGAGCAAAATTTAATCGACCAAACTAAAGAAGCTATTCTAGAAGCCGGGAAAATCATCCTTCATAATTGGGACCGGCCAAAACAAGTTAGACATAAAGGCCGCATTGATCTGGTTACAGATACCGATGTGGCTGTTGAAGATAAACTAAAATCTTCTCTCAAAGACATCCTGCCTCAGGCCAGTTTTCTGGCTGAAGAATCAGCTAGCACCACAAAACCAGGCAACCTCACCTGGATCATTGATCCCTTGGATGGAACAACCAATTTCGCTCACCACATTCCATTTGTGGCCATTTCTGTTGCCCTGTGGGCGGAAAACAATGTCCTCTTAGGGTTTGTTTATTTGCCTATTCTAAAAGAAATGTTCTGGGCCGCACATAATAAAGGGGCTTTTTTAAACGATCAAAAAATTTCGGTCTCGACTACAAAAGCACTGGAGCAAAGCCTCGTGGCTACCGGATTCCCATACTCAGTTCGAGAGGACATTGATGAGATAATGACTTATTTAAAAAAGGTGCTCGTTAGTGCGCGCGGGGTGCGCCGACCAGGTTCGGCAGCCATTGATTTGGCTTACACTGCATGTGGTCGCTATGATGCCTTTTATGAACTGGGACTAAAACCCTGGGATACAGCCGCAGGGCTCCTGCTTGTCCAGGAGGCAGGAGGAAAGGTTTCCACATTTTCCGATAAGCCTTATACCCTGGGACATCGTCAAATCCTGGCCACCAATGGCCTTGTTCATCAGGCCATGGTAGATTTACTGAGATGAACATCCTTCTGATTGACAATAACGACAGCTTCACCTGCAATCTGGAACATCTTCTGGCCACGACAACAAAGGGAAAGGTTAAGGTTATCCCGTATAACGAGTTAACTTTAGAACAGCCTAAAGAGTACGACTTTATAGTAATCTCACCTGGGCCAGGAAAACCATCTGAATACCCTCAGTATTCATATCTTTTTACCCAAAACATACCCATTCTGGGTATATGTTTGGGTATGCAAATTATTAATGAATTTTTTGGCGGAAAAACAGTGCCCCTATCCGGATGCATTCATGGTAAAACCGATGTAATCAGATTTATGGGCCGAAACTATCCAGTGGCCCGCTACCACTCGCTTTACTTAAGCCAGGTAGCTGATTGTCTAGAGGTAATTGCAATCAACGCTACCGGCATCCCCATGGCTGTACGCCACAAATCTCGCAAAATTCTTGGCTATCAATTCCATCCGGAGTCGTTTTTAACTCAGGACGGAGAAAATTTTATCGACTATGCCCTTAAATTTTTCGAGCTCAATTGAACCTGAAAGGTTTATAGCCATTGCCGCACACCTGGCCTGGCATTACATGGCCGACCTTTTCTTGTCCGGACCAGGATATCCAGGCGAAAACACATGCCTGGTTGGAATTAACCCTGGCGACTCCCTGATCGTAAACGAAGAGACCAAACAAGAAGACATCAGCAAATTTGTCTTTTCCAGTCCAAGTCCTACTTTTGGTTTTTTAAGCTATACCTATGGGTTAAAATTACACTCCATACCCACAAGTAAGACCATAAATTTTCCCCTGGGCCATTTGAAAAAATATAAAGCTTTGCTTGTCTATAATCTAGAGAGTAAAAAACTCGATCTATATAGTTATGGGGAAGACACTAGGGAACTGGAAAAGCTCGTTTTCCAGTCAGGTCAGCTTGATCTTGATTTTACTCCTTCCCAGGTTGGTAGCGAATTAAAAGGACCTCTCATCCGCTCTCTGGACCGATCCGCTTATATACAGGGCGTGAAAAAAGTCCTGGACTATATCCGTGGTGGCTACACTTACCAACTAAATCTTTCCATTAAGTTTTCCATAGACTTTAATAACCTGAACCCCCTTGATCTATTTCTTCATCTCTGGCGCAAAAAACCTGCCCCATTTTACGCCTGGTTTTATAGCGGCCAGCACCGGATCATCTCAACTTCTCCTGAGCGTTTCCTCCAGGTTAAAAACGGCACTGTTTTGTCCCAGCCTATCAAAGGCACGCTCTCTTTCAAGCGCTTTACTCCTTCCCTTATTTCGCAGCTGACCAGATCCGATAAGGAAGATGCAGAGTTATCCATGATAGTAGACCTGATCCGAAACGACATTTCCTATAATTGTGCATACGGAACAGTGAGGGTGAACGGCCATAAATCAACTTTTATTGTGGACAATTTGATTCAGATGTATTCAAGTGTTCAGGGAAGGCTGCGTGAAGATAGAACTTGCGTGGATCTTTTACTGGATGCATTTCCCGGAGGTTCTGTCACTGGTTGCCCAAAGAAAAAATCCATGGAGCTTATCGAAGAACTAGAGCCTCATGCCAGGGACATTTACTGCGGGACATTCTTTATAATTTGGGACAAAAAAAATATGGATTCATCCATTGCCATCAGAACCGGTTATTACGATACCAGGGCCAAAAAATTTCACTTTTTTGCCGGTAGCGGCATCGTCATCGACTCTGATCCTGAAAAAGAGTACCTGGAAACTTTGGCTAAAGCAGAAAAATTTCTGGACATAGTTCAATCATGATCTATTTTTACAAAAACGATTTTCATGAAGACCATATCAGGTTAAATGTTCAAAGTGCGGCCTTTAAATTCGGCTTTGGCTTTTTTGAAACCCTGTTTTATAACCAAAAAAAAGTATGCCACCTGGAGGCCCATCTAACTCGCCTGTTCTCCAGCCTTGAAACATTCAGCGTGCCCTATCAACGCGTGGATTTCGAATCGGTGATCCAGGAAGTTCTTTATCAGAATGGTCTTTTAGACGACTTTGCCCGGATAAATATCTACTATTTTCTGGACTCTGACACAGCAGCCTCACCACCTCTTATTGCTGCTCTCCCTTACTCGCCTGCCCCGGACAAAACTTACCGCCTGCTTATTTCACCAAATCATCTTCACTCATATTTAAGCTCGCATAAGACTATGAACTACATGTATTACTATCTCGAGCGAGCTTTGGCTTTACAAAAAGGCTTTGATGACGCTTTGATCACAAATAACAGGGGTCATGTACTGGAAGCTTCCACTGCTTCTCTGTTATTCAACGATGGAATAAAATTTTACTCCCCGGCCTCAAAATATAAACTCCCCGGCACGAGTGCTGCCGTGGCCCGTTCAGTTATAGACATCAGGGAAGAGGTCATAAGCTTAGATAACCTGCCTTCGTTTAAACACGTTTATATCCTTAACTCGCTCATCGGCATGAAGCCTGTGATCCAGATAGACGATTTCAAGTTTGAGCCAGATTATAAAACCTGTCGATTGGTTTCGGAAAAAATTCTTTTTCCTTAAGTAAGGGTACAGCGTGCTCCTACTTCTTCATCCAACACGCATTTACAAGGATTGAGGGCTTGGCCACGTAACCACTACCAACGGGTAAAGGCTATCCAACTAGGCTCTTCGACGTTTACTGTGGAATTTCTGTTTGGAGTAGAGCCTGAATTGGGGGCTGCAATGAGATAGACCATGGTGATGAAATTTTCCACATTACGTTACCCTCTAGCTCTTGCACGTGCTGCCTGGAACAAGCCGTTTAGCCCTTCTAGCCGGGCATTGGTATGACCAGACTTCCAACGTCTGCCTATTACGATAATATGTTTTTTGAAAATTTCTAACGCCTTGCCAATGGGTTTCAGTGGTTCTTCTGAGAAAACGAGTGGTTCGCCATTTAAGCCCTTGCTTTCAGCATGGCGTATCCATCTTAGTTGTTCTTTGATTCTATATGCTGTCGCTGTGAGAAATCCTTTGGTCTCCAGTTCCAGCAAGGCCTCCCGCAGACCAGCGGTAAACTCTGTCTTCCATGATTTCAGGGCTGCCCTTCGTACTCCTCTCCCCTTACAAAAATCTTCTTCTCCAAGGAAACATATTTTTCTACAGTCAAAAACGGTCAGGTATCCAGCACTTGTCACATTTATCAATACTGCTCCATGCTTGCTCAGGCC
>NZ_CEYAEZ010000083.1:0-7853 GCF_982781345.1 Desulfovulcanus sp. | reverse complement strand
CCTGATGGTTTTTCCGACAGAGCCAATCACATCCCTTATTTTATCCGGATTTATATGTAAAGAAGTGATACGGGGGGCATACTTTGATAATTCCTTCCTTGGTTCAGAAATAGCTTTTTTCATCACATCTAAAATCTGTGCCCGGGCCTGACTGGCTGCTTTGATAGCATCACGGCAAACATCCAGACTAATCCCTGTCAGCTTGATGTCCAATTGAATAGCAGTAATACCTTTGGATGTGCCCGAAACTTTAAAATCCATATCACCAACATGGTCTTCCAACCCCTGAATATCAGTTAGAATCCTATAATCGCTTCTGTCCTCAGGATTGGTCATAAGTCCTATGGAAATACCAGCCACCATATCACTAATAGGCACGCCAGCATCCATCAAGGCCAAGGTTGAGCCACAAACCGAAGCTTGAGAGGTTGAGCCATTGGATGACATTATCTCTGTTACCACCCTGATAGTATAAGGAAAGTCCTCTTTAGAAGGAATAACCGGAAGCAATGCCTTTTCCGCCAAAGCGCCGTGACCGATTTCTCGCCGGCCCGGCCCGCGGGAAGGTTTGACCTCACCCACGCTGAAACCAGGGAAATTATAGTGATGCATATAGCGCTTCTTGGTCTCATGCTCCATAGTATCCAAGAGTTGCTCGTCGCCAGGAGCGCCCAGAGTCACAATTGACAAAGCCTGGGTTTCGCCACGGGCAAACAATCCTGAACCATGAATACGAGGAAGAATACTAACTTCGGCTGACAAGGGGCGAATCTCATCAAAGCCCCGGCCATCCACTCTTTGGCCTTTGTTTAAAACTAAATCTCTGGCTACATCTGCTAAATAATCTTCAAATCGGGCCTTGCCCCAGGCACGCATTTCCTTACTTACTTCATTATCCTCTTTTAAAATACTATCCAGCTCTTCTTCCAGCTGCCCGATTTTCTGCTTATAATCGTTTTTATCCCTGACGGGAAAAATTTTATCCAAAGCATGCTGTCCGATAAACTCTTTTACCTTAGCAGCAACTAACTCTTGAGCTTCTTTGTCTTCCTGACTAAGTTCAACTCCAGAATCTTCTTTGGGCTTGCCGACCTCTTCCCTAATCTTTTTCAAAAAAGGAAAAATAGGCTGGACTGCCTCCATAGCCTTAGCAATTCCTTCAATCACAACATCATCTGCCACCTGTCTTGCGCCTGCCTCAATCATTACTACCTCTTCTTTAGTTCCAACAACTGTCAAATCCAAATCAGACTGTTCGTGCTCTTCGTACGTCGGATTTATGATCCACTGTCCATCAATTTGCCCTAAGCGAACGCCAGCTACCGGTCCCTGCCAGTTCACTGGAGATATCTCCAAAGCAAAACTGGCCGCCAATAAAGCCGGTATATCAGGATCATTTACACCATCAAAAGACAGCATAGTCAGGACAATTTGCACATCGCGACGCTCTAGTTCGGAAAACATCGGCCGCAGACTGCGGTCTATCAGGCGCGCTGTCAAAATTGCCTCATCTGAAGCCCGACCCTCTCTCTTAATAAACCGCGAACCTTTAATTTTGCCGGCGGCATACATTTTCTCTTCAAAATCTACCAACAGGGGAAAATAATCTACCCCGTCCCTGGGTTTTGTCTCCTGCACGACTGTGCCTAAAACCACTGTATCGCCCAAGCGGACTGTACAGGCCCCGTGAGCTTGATTGGCCAGTTTACCGACCTCTACCTCAAGCTCTTTTCCAGCCCAAAGCAGCTGGAATTTTTTTACTTCTTGCATTTTTTTTATTTCCTTTACGCCGGCCGCGGCGCAAAATTTGTTTTGTGAGAGTTATTTGAAATTAGCTGGCTAAAAAACTTTCAGACACCTAACTTCAAATAAACTCTTTTGCCCTGCGGCCTGACTTAATTATATTATAAAATTACTAATCAAAATTCTTAAATCTTTATTCATTTTTTCAAAATATACCTTCTGGTATTCTGGCTTAAATCAATAAATTCATCAGCTGCGTCAATCAAAGCCTGGGAAGCGCTCTCAGAAAAAGCCATCACCTCTACCTGCACACCTTGATACTGTAAATATTCTATCAAGGGGACGAAATCCCCGTCACCAGTAACTAAAACCACTACATCTAAACGGGTGGCAAACCTGACCACATCCACGGCAATACCAACATCCCAATCAGCCTTTTTGGCCCCGCTGTGAAAAATCTTCAAATCCTGCACCCTGACATCATATCCTTGATTAGCCAGAGCATCAAAAAAACCTTCCTCTTCTTGAGTTTCTGATTTGACTACATAAGCCCGAGCCCGAAACAAGGAACGGCCTTCCACTGCATCTTTGAGGACATTCTGAAAATTAACCCGGCCGCCATGGAGATTTTTGGCTGAATGATACATATTCTGCACATCAACAAATACCCCCACCCGTTGATTATTATGTTTAACAGCCATAAACTATTTCTCCTCCTCAACCACTTCCCCTTCGGCCTCTTCTTTATCAGCTGCAGCAGCCTCAATATCTTCCTCAGCCAAAGAGGCGGTCACTGATGGTTTAATTTTTATTTTCAATTTCTTAACTAGATTTTCAAAGCTTTCTTTGTTATCTTTTTCCAAGAAACGCAAAAGTCGTCTGCGCTGATTCACTTTTTTTATCAAACCCCGTCGGGAAGAAAAATCCTTACGGTGCTCTTTTAAGTGTTCGGTCAGCTCTTTGATCTCCTCAGTCAAAATGGCAATTTGCACCTCAGCCGAACCAGTATCATTGGCATGAGTGCCAAATTTCTTTATAATGCGTTGTTTTTTCTTCTTATCCATCATGGTGATGTGTCCTTTCTTCTTTGCGCCAATCCCAGAAACAGGCTCCATGCGCGCCTTTTATCCGAGATCCACGCCCTAATAATAAGTGCTGATACTCTAACATAAATTCTTTTTTTTGGCAAGAGAAAACGGGCAGCCGCTTCGCGACTACCCGTTGGGTTTAATTAAATATTGTAAGCTTGTCAAATAAAAAAGTAATCTGGACGGGGAATGGAAAGTAAAGACGTTCTGGCCAACCACACTCATCCCTTTTAATAATTGCTCTTTTGACCACTAATTTACTTACTCCTTAACTCAGTCCTTATCTTATAAACTCCATCTTCTATTTGACTAATATATTCTGAAAAGCGAAATCTTTCTTCAATCACCTGTTCTGAAGTCATTAAAGCGGCAGATGTCTTAACTGCACTAGCCAGATATAAATCTTTCATTACTTTTTCCAAAACTGCTTGAGATCTAAATTGAAAATATAGAAAAGTAAACCCATCCTCAGGAATGTCATACTTACATTCAACATAAACTTCACCATGTACTCCATCTGCAAAAATTACTTTCACTTTTGTATTGATTTTTCTATTACTCAATCCCCATTTTTCTGCCTTAGACAAGAAAAAAATAATATCCTGGACCCTTCGTAATTATCACCTTACCCGTGAGGGATTCTTTGACAGCCACCTCTCTTGGAATTATCCGTTGTACAAACGGAACCCAAGAAAATGAGGGTAATAAAAAACAAGATTCTTATGTCAAGTATAAATTATAAATCCTGTACTAAAATAAACGAAAAAAATACCCGCAGTAGACTATTATAGTCACTGCGGGTAATTAACTTAATTTACTTTTTTTGCCAAAACTGCACCAATCTCTCTCACAACTTTTTCTACTTCGGTCGTATTAACCTTTCTTTCAAATTGAAATTTAACTTTCGTAGGAAAAGCCTTTTCAAACTCCCTTGTCAACCTATAAAGATAACCGCTCTCTGTAATGAAAAAACCAGAAGTAATTAACTTTTCTCCGTCAGGAATATAGTATTCTCCATCATCTAATATATAATGGCCATAATAATCAGATTCTTTCATCACTTATCTCCTTTCGTACTAATCTTTTGAAAAATAATCTGATCGCTTCTTTTTATAATCTTAATTTGATCTCCGTTGCCGAATTCTTGACGCGCTATTTTCCGTCCCAAAGGGGCTAAAACTATACGCCGAACAACCCTTTTTAATTCTCGAGCCCCAAGCTTAGCACTAAAACCTTTTTCAATAAGCATGGTTTTGACGTTCTCGGTGAACTCTAAACTGATATCATAATCAATCTTAACTTGCTCAACTATCTCATACAGGCGTAATTCCAAAATATCCTTCATATTATCTCTGATTAAACTATGAAAAAGAACTATCTCATCCACACGATTAATGAACTCTAAACGAAACCCTCGCTCCAATAATGCTTGATGAAGCACATTTACATCTCCAATCTCATCATTCTTAGTAAAACCAATGCTCTTTTTCGTCGCCGGAATTACATTTGTAGTCATAATAATCACAGTATTTTCAAAATGCGCTTTACGGCCCTGATTGTCTGTCAGTACTCCATCCTCGAGAACCTGCAGCAGGATGTCAAAGATATCACGGTGAGCTTTTTCAATCTCATCAAACAATACGACAGCATAGGGTTTGTGTCTGATGTCATTCACCAACTTTCCACCTTCATCATAACCAACATAACCAGGAGGAGATCCAATCAAACGTGAAACCTGATGTTTTTCCTGATACTCCGACATATCATATTTAATCAATGAATCTTCGCTGCCAAATAACAATAAGGCTAATTTACGCGCAACTTCAGTTTTGCCTACACCAGTTGGCCCCAAAAATACAAAAGAACCGATAGGTTGCTTGCCCATTTTGACGGATAATAAACGTTCGGCTATCAAACTAACAGCTTGATCCTGCCCAATAATATATCTTAACAATTCGTCTTTTAAGGCAAGTAAACGCTGGTGATACTCTTGGGATGTCGATACTGGAACACCACTCCATTCACTCACCACCCTGGCAATATCTTTCTCATCAATAACCGGATTACCATCAGCTGCTACAACTTCACGGCTACCCGCCTCATCTAAAACATCAATGGCCTTATCAGGAAAATTACGCTCGTGTATGTAGCGGGCAGTTAACCTCACAGCGGCCAACAAAGCAGCATCAGTATAAGTTACATGATGGTATTCCTCATACTTTTTGCGCAAACCTTGCAAAATCTGCAAAGTAACTTTCTCTGTAGGCTCTTCTATAAGGATTGGCTGAAACCTCCTTTCCAGGGCCGCATCCTTTTCAATATATTTGCGGTACTCATCCAAGGTAGAAGCGCCTATACAAGGAAATTCTCCGCGAGCCAAAGCAGGCTTTAATATATGGGCCGCATTCAAACCCCCTTCCGACGAACCTGCTCCTAAAACCGTGTGTAATTCGTCTATAAAGACAATGATTTCCGGATGATCAGAAATTTCCTTAAGCAAACGCTGGAATTTCTGCTCAAACTGGCCGCGGTATTGGGTACCCGCTGTCAGATTGGTCAGGCTTAAAGAAAAAATCCTTTTACCTCTTAACTTTTCGGGTACGCCGGTTTGCTCTACTATAGCCGAGGCTAAACCTTCCACTACAGCAGTTTTGCCAACGCCAGCTTCGCCAATAAATACGGGATTGTTTTTCTTGCGTTTTAACAAAACCCGTATAGCCTTTTTTATCTCCTTATCGCGTCCGATAACCGGATCGATTTTTCCTTTACTGGCCAACAATGTTAAATCTTTTCCAATTTGAGCTAAAACTGAAGAAGATCCTAAGCGTAAAGGCCTTAAAGGCTCCGGAGCTACCTGATGAATAGGCGCTGAAGCTGACGGTGAAATATCAAGCAAAGAGGGGGTGCCAGCAGGACGATGCCTTGAAACTTGTGTTGTCAGACCGACAATCTGGGCAAGCTGTGACTGCAAAGGCTTAATTCTCACCTGCAAAGACTGTATCACCTGATGACCCAGACACAGAGGTAACGCCAATATACCCATCAGTAGATATATACCCTCATCATGCGATCCAGAAGCCCGGCTGCGGGCACGTAAGCCCGCAGCCAATACTTGTCGTATTAGTGATGGGTGCTCTGCTGACACTCCACCGAGATTATAAATCTCAATTAAAATATCCAACGTGACATCACTCCTTAGTCTCGACCTTAATTCATCCTGAGCCAGATCAACTATGGCTGCTAACAAATGAAAAGTGGTTGTTGATTCACTTCCCAAAAGCGTTGCCAGTTCTCCAGCTCTATTGATATAAGGCCGAAAACATTCCAAATTTATTGGCATGTTTTCTCCTCCTTTTTAAGTTTCAAGTTTATGTTTAATGTTATATTTCCGTCCACAAACACTGCAAATGTATGAGCTACCTAAACCAGCAACATCGTCTACACCGTAAAGCACCACTTGCCCTGGATATTGCACTCCGTAGACATACCCCGGTTGATCTAAAAGATACTCTGAATAATTACCTCCAACAAAACATATCTTCTCAGCCTGCATAGAATTTCTAAACCAAGCTGATTGGAGATAATCAGGCAGGGAAAGTTCCAAACTCAAACGCAGAGCCAGATGGGCGCTCGGCCAGGTTTCAAATATAGTCGCCGGCTGAGTTGGGTCATCCGGATCAGAATACAGCATAGACCGCATTTCTTCATTCAATACCGGGCCTGGTGATACGTCCAAAGTAAGATTGTTCTGAAAGCACTCATAACAGGGGCCCTGAGAACCGTTAACAACCACTACTTTGTAATGCGTCGCGCCCGGAAAAGCACTTGGCACAATATGCTTAATGCCTCGCTTGCGTAAAATTTCACAAATCGTGAAATTGTCATCATAAGTACGGCCCGTAGCAACAATAACCAAAGTAGGCTTATAAGTATCCAGTAAATCTTTGAACTTTTCCAGAGATGCCGGATCCGACTCTTTTATCAATAAATCAACCGCACCAAAGCTGTATTGGCTGTTGCTCAAAGTGCGAATAGAGTCAGAAGTACTAGCTTCCCAGTCACCGCCAGGATCCACCATTTGGCTTAAAAATTTTTGTAAAACAAATGGCTTTGCTTCCTTAGTTCCAATCCAGCTAGTTCCGACCAACTGGCGAACAGGATTGTACGGAGAAAATGGCTTATGGTCAACTAGTAATAGATTGCGATAATAATTAACCAACCCGCCGACAATTAAACTGCCGGTACCGCAACCTATGACCATAACCCTCTCATCCGCAAAAGCATCGGCTGGTATTTGGGGAATAAAAAATCTGGTGGAAAAAACATTCTTTAAGAAAGAGAGTTTTTTTTCTGAATTCAGATAATAAATCCACCAAGGCCAGTCATTATTTCCGCGTAAAACAAAATTTTTCCGCCGATGAAAGAACAACTCTTCCAAATCCTTACGTTCGAACTCAGTACCGCGCACCAGCAAAGCCTTAGTATAATTCATGACCAGATCCATTACTTCCAGCCAAACCAAACTATTTTGCCGGCCTATCCTTTCTTCCATATTAGAAGGTAAATCCTTAGCAATCTCATCAGGAAAAGGATCAGGCAAGCCAGGCCCGCTGACAAAAACTGCCGACTGGACCGGAATATTTTTAAACAACAACCAACCGACTGTGAGTATATCAGTCATTTGAGCTAAAGTGTTAGCCAACCAGGCAGACTCCAGACTCCCACCGCCGACTATCAGATCAACGTCTTGTTCTGTTAATACCTGAGCAATTTCTGACAATTTTGATTTGCTTCTCACAATTAGCTTCCAATTCTTTTCTAAAGTATTATGAAAGCTGAACTGTTTTTTAAGCGCCAAGCCCGAATCTTCGCCAATATACCTCGGACCATAAGTCAGAGATATAGGATCGCCGGATTGAACTGTACGGGTGAAAAAATATAGTTGTTTTTTAACCCCACATCTTGCTAAACCATCAGCTATTAAACAAGATGGCCCAGGGTCTATGAAAGCAACTTTCTTTT
>NZ_CEYAEZ010000082.1:0-8900 GCF_982781345.1 Desulfovulcanus sp. | reverse complement strand
ATGGGATATTTTGGGTAAACAAATATTCTTTTTATTATCGATAGTTATGGTCAATATCTCAAAACATTTAGCCCATTCACCCCGATGCTCTGTTTTTCCGCAAGCTTCGCCAAGATGGCTTACCCAAGCCGTTTGTAAGGCATTTCAGAAACCAAGACTTTCAATCAGCGGTTAAAATAGGGTTTGCCTGCCCACAGACTCTATGAGATGAAACGGTGAAGCTGAGAAATGGGAAAGCGTGAAAGCGGTGATTAGGAGAAATGGGAGAAGAAACCAAGCTAGTGTTTTTGTATGATAGAAGGGAAGTAAAAATATGTCTCAAAAAATAGGTTTGGCTTTGGGTAGTGGGTCAGCCAGGGGTTGGGCCCATATTGGAGTTATAGAGGCCTTGCAGGAAGAGGGTATAGATATTGATGTTGTGGCTGGCACGAGTATTGGTGCCTTGGTTGGAGCTGTGTTTGCCGCTGGCAAGATCATGGAATTCAAAGAAGTTATCCTGGATTTGGACTGGAAAAAAATACTGTCCATGCTCGATGTGGTCTTCCCCAAGACAGGACTTTTAGATGGGAAGAAGGTAGCTGAGTTTGTTCAGAACTATGTTCAAGACAGGGAAATCGACGATTTTTTATTGCCTTTTTGTGCGGTATGCACTGATTTAAAGACCGGAGAGGAGGTGCGCATTTTTCAGGGGGGAGTGATTGAGGCTGTAAGGGCAAGCATTGCTGTGCCGGGAATTTTTACCCCCGTAATGATGGGAAAGAGATGTTTGGTCGATGGGGGGTTGGTTAACCCTGTGCCCGTAAGTGTGGTCAGGAAAATGGGAGCGGACTTGGTTATTGCCGTGGACTTAAACCATGATATTGTTGGTAGAAATTTAAATATAGGTTCCAAAGAGAGAGATAAATCCTGCCACAAGAAAGAGAAGCCCAGGAATAAGGTTTCAGTAAAGGACAGAGTTTTTCAGGAGCTAAAGGAAAAGATAAAAAATATAGATGTACCTTTGTTTGATTCCATGAGACAGTGGATGGTCAGAGAACATATGCCTAATATTTTTGATATTATACTGACATCCATAAACATTATGGAAAATCAGATTACCCAGTCTAACTTACGACTTGAACCGCCAGACATCCTAATTCGGCCTAACTTAGGCCATATCAAGTTCATGGATTTTCATCGCGCAGAAGAGGCTATTTATGAAGGGTATCAGGCAGCAAAAAAAGAACTTTCTAATTGGAAAAGGTTGAAAAAAGTATAACAGTGTTTGCTGAATTTTTTATGGTTGGTAAAATGTTCTTTAATGATGATAATTTTTGTCTAAGATTTTAGAATGTAGTATAAAAAATAGCTAAAATTTTATTTCTCCTTTCAATTCGGTGTTGTCCGGAATTGCCACCTGTTTTTGCTTTTCATTAACCAGACTTGTCTCACCTTTGACCACTATGTTTGCCCCAAATTTTATATCGCCCTGAACTTCAAAGAGACGGCATCCGGACAATTTGGGTGAACCATAGGGAAAGCGTTCTTCATAATCATCAATTTTTTTATAAAAATTTTCATCGAGATTAACCTGAGTTTGGTGATTTTTTAGGTTCGGGTTGGGAATAATCGTGCTTTCATCACTGGTAATGAAACAGTCAGACCGGATGAGTAATAGTTCATTGGTGGTCTTGACCGGTACAAAACGCTCCCTGGGCACAACTAGGGCTTCAGCTCTATCAAACGCTAAAATAGCAGAGCCCATAGCAGTTTCCAACTGATAAACTTTTGGGGAAGAGGGAACGCGTGGGTCAAGGTGCTTGGGATTGATAATAAGATCCAAGGGCATCATTTTGTGGCGCAGAAAGACTTTTTCCAATGCCTCAAGGTTTAGCCAGATGGAGTTTGTATTGAAAAAATTATACTTATTATAATCCATGAACTCATCCAGTTCGTTATCAGGGCACTGGGCGATTTCCCGCAAAGCCAGACGGTTGTTTTTGAGCAGACGACATAAATGGCCGCCTTTGCGGTCCGATTTGGTTCTGGGGGTTACTTCCATTAAGAAAGTCAGATTTTTCTGGACCAGGTAACCCAAGATGCGTTCATCAATTGTTGCCCCTAAATTGTCTGAGTTGGAGATAAAACCGTATTTATAACCTTTATCAAGCAATTTTTTTAGAATTCCGGAAGTAATCAGGGCGGTATAAAAGTCTCCATGTCCTGGCGGATTCCATTCCAACTCAGGATTTTGGGGCCATTTGGCAGGACTTAAGTCATTGACCATAACTTTGGGAAATTTGTGTTGGAGAAAACTCAGAGGGATTTGATCTGGATTTTCAAAATCTTGCACATGGAGCATGGTGTCCAAGTGGGTTTTGAAGCTGTTCATCAGGACCAGGGGTAAGGGACAATTATATTTTTGGCGCAGCTTAGTGGTTTGTTCCAAAATCAGGTCTAAAAAGGTCTTATCTTCTTTAATTTTTATTAAAGACTTGGCTTTTTCAAGTCCCATACTTGTGCCCAGACCGCCATTTAGTTTGAAATAAACCAGTTTGGGGATAGCTTTTTGTCCGGTCGGAGCAAAGCTAGTCAAGTCCTCAAGATGACGAAGCTCAGACTGGTCGACAGGCAAAATTTCTTTTTTAGACAGTTTACCCTGGTTATTATAGACAAGCTGGGAGAAATAACATTTGAATAGGTTTATAACAATAGGAGGCAGTGCTTGTTCCTCCATTTTCAGGGCAAAGGGACGAAACAAGTCGATCAGGTCAGAGTCACTTATTGAAACGCAACTTAAGGAGTTAGCTCTCATCTCTTCTTTCCTTCTGCCTTGAATTTTGAAGATAAATTAAATGGTTTGCCCGGTTGAGGCCAAAACAGCACACCAATAATTTGATTTAGGATTTAGTTTGCGCCGTTTTTTGGTCACTAGATTTAAAGGTACATAAACGAATTTGTCCTGTAACATACTGACCAGCATATTGGTTTTACCGGCCATTCCTGCGTGCACTGCATGCTGCCCCAGAAATCCGCAATAGACTCGGTCGTTGGCATTGGCCGGTATGGAGCGGATAATATAGCTGGGGTCAATGTACTTCATGGTGTATGGAAAATTTTTAGCCTGAAAATATTTTTTTATTTCCTCGCGCAGAACTCCGCAAATATCACCCAGGATTTTATTTCCTGAAGCGTCTGTTCCCTGGTGGTCAAAAAGTTCTTGTCCGGCACCTTCGGCGACAACAATGACAGCATGTCCGCGCTTTCGCAGTCTTTTTTCCAAATGAACAAGAAGTCCGTTTTCGCCGTGTAGTTTAAAGGGAACTTCTGGAATGAGTAGAAAATTGACTTCCTTAAGGGCTAGAGTGGCCTGAGCAGCAATAAAACCTGACTCGCGGCCCATAAGCTTGACCATGCCAATGCCGTTTGGAGCCCCGATGGCTTCTGTATGCGCACACCGGATGGCTTCCGTAGCCTTTTCAACAGCCGTATCAAAGCCAAAAGTCTTGGAGATCAGATAGATGTCGTTATCAATGGTCTTTGGTATTCCAATTACACTGATTTTAAGTCCACGTTTATTTATCTCATGACCAATGGTCTGGGCTGCTTTCATAGTCCCGTCGCCGCCAATCATAAATAAGATGTTCACATTTAGCCTGTCCAGCGCGTCAACGATCTCATCGGGTGGTTGTGGGCCGCGTGACGAGCCCAGGATAGTCCCTCCGAATTCGTAAATATTACTCACTTTTGCCGGGGTCAATTCCCATATCTCGTGGCCATACTTGGGGATAAGCCCTTGTAAACCATAGCGGATACCAATGACTGAGGAGATATGGTAGTTATGGTAGGCTTCCATAACAATAGATCGGATGACATCGTTAATACCAGGACAGAGGCCTCCACAGGTCACGATGGCGCACTTGGTTTTGGGAGGATCAAAATAGATATTTTTTCGCGGTCCTGCTTCTTCAAAGTCCAGATAAAAGGGTTGTTGTGCTTCATCTTCTAACAGTATTTCCGGAGAGATATGTAAGTGTAATCGCTCTTGTTCATTAATAAAACGGCAAAGGTTTAAAGGGGACTTGATTTTGGCTGGCCCAAGGGTTTGGATTTTAGTATCAATGTCCAACGCAGGCATGAGTCCTCCATTTGGTAGGGAATTTTGGATTATCAATGAATGTTAGATTATTTTGCTTGTTGCCTTAGTGTTGATAGAGCTTGGTTTGCTTTTGCAGACGATTTTTTCACACTTAACTTATTATACAATTTAATGCAAGAATTTGATGGAACTTTTGGGCTAGTTGATTACCAGTTGACTTGATGCAACTTATGGTTATTAGTTAAACGCAAATTTATAAAGTAAAAGGAGAAGAGAATGGGCAAGTATTCCATTAACCCCTGGTTAGAGATTCAGAATATGCGCGAGGAAATTAGCAAAATGATGGACGAGGCTCTGAACTGGGGACAGGGGAAGATGAAGCAGAATGAGAGAGTGGCCTTGTGGCAACCATTGGCTGACGTTTATGAAACCCAGGAGCAATTTGTCATAGAGATAGAACTGCCTGGGATCGATCGGGAAAGGGTTAACCTGGAAATTAAGGGTCATCAACTTTTGGTATATGGAGAGAGAAGGCTGGAAAAGGATGCAACAGGAAGCGTGTATCAGATGTTGGAACGCTCTTACGGACCTTTTGCTAGGAATTTTTTTCTGCCTGAAAATGTGGATACTTCTGGTATCAGAGCCATGTTTAAAAATGGGGTATTGACGATTACTATCCCGAAAAAGAGGGTTCAGTCATCAGGAGTGCGCATAGAAATTAGTTGATGAGAGCCTTTCATTTATCGCCTGCGTATCTCATGTTTAGTGATGCTTAACCTACTCAATTTTTGAGCTTGTTAGAACTCTATTTGTTGAGGGACTTTTTCGTTCTAGGCAGAAAGTTCTTCCCCAAAATTTTCTGCAGTAGGTAGCCAGAGCTGGAGCGATGGAGGGTTGAATTTTTTGAAAAAATAAGTTATTTTAGTAGGTTGTAATGATAGCTTGCTCGATATTCAGTCAACTTCGAAAGTTGAGTAACTCATCATCTACTTACATCAGCATGTTAAATAAATTTAACAATTGTTATCCAGTATTCAAAATTTTATTCAAAAAGGGAAGGAGTCAAAAGTTATGAGCAGTCAAATCAAGACTGGTCTTTTACTAGGACTTTTAACCGTAATAATTCTTTTATTTGGGCGTATGATAGGCGGTCATAGCGGCCTGATGGTGGCCTTTATTCTCGCTCTGGTTATGAATGTGGGCAGCTATTGGTTTTCTGATCGTATTATTTTGGCCATGTACAGGGCCCAGGAGATAGGCCCTGACGATGCCCCTTATTTGCATGATATCGTTTCTGATTTGGCCAGGAAAGCCAATATACCCAAACCCAGGATATATCTTATCCCTCAGGACACCCCAAATGCCTTTGCCACGGGTCGAAATCCCAATCATGGAGTTGTGGCTGTGACTCAGGGCATTTTAAATCTACTTTCACCTGAAGAATTAAAAGGAGTTTTGGCTCATGAGATAGGCCATATCCGCAATCGCGATATACTAATCCAGACTGTGGCTGCTACTCTGGCAGGAGCCATAATGTTTGTAGCCGATATGGTTAAGTGGGCGGCTATTTTTGGTTTTGGCCGGAGCGATGATGAAGAGGACGGAAATCCCATTGTGGCCCTGGTGATGGCCATTATTGCTCCAATTGCGGCTATACTTATTCAAATGGCCATTTCTCGTTCCAGAGAGTATCTGGCCGATGAAACCGGAGCTTATCTGGCTGGCAATCCTGAATTCTTGGCAAGCGCTTTAGAGAAGCTAGAGGCTTATGCTCGCAGTATGCCCATTTATGGAGCGAATCCTGCCACAGCCCATATGTTTATTGTTAACCCCTTGACAGGAGAGTCTCTGCTTAGCTTATTTAGCACCCATCCGCCTACTTCTGAGAGGGTACGGCGGCTTAGAGAGATGGCTTACACCATACGGGCTTGATGCTTGTGTATTGCTAAAATTAACGCTAGAAATTTAGGTGACAAATAGAGAATGCTAGATTAATAGCGTTAAAGACGTCGAAATTTAATGTTCACAGCAACTGTCTAGGCACTGGACTTTTATTCACTGTCTAGCTCAGAGCTGACTAACTTAAAACTTAAAATGTAATATATAATGAAATTACCAAAAGCCTTACTTCTTCTTTGTTGTTTTTTTGGTTACCCTCTTTTGCTCTGGGCTGGGGGGGCGGACAATGCTTTGCGTTACACACCTGTTGTTCGAGCTGTGCAAAAAGTGGCTCCTGCTGTAGTCAATATTCACACCAAAAGGATAGTAGAGCGGAAAGTGAATCCTTTCCGCTCTTTTTTTGGCGAAAGTTTTCCATTATGGGAGGAATTTTTGGGACCTGGATTTACCAGGCGTTATGTACAGAAAAGCTTGGGCTCAGGAGTCATAATTGACCATAAAGAGCGTCTTATTTTAACCAATGCGCATGTTATAGAGGGAGCGTCAAGCATAACGGCTCGCCTTCTGGATGGTAGGGAGTTCAAGGCCGAACTTGTAGGCTCTGACCCGGATTTTGATTTGGCTATCTTGCGCCTGGACGGCAAATCAGACTTACCCCAGGTGGAAATGGGTAACTCAGATGGACTCATGATAGGTGAAACTGTCATTGCCATTGGCAATCCTTTCGGCTTCAGCCATACCGTAACCACAGGAGTTATCTCTGCCCTACATAGAAGTATTAAGACCAAACATGGTTTGTTTACCGACTTCATCCAAACTGACGCAGCTATTAATCCCGGCAATAGCGGAGGTCCGTTACTAAATATTCTTGGCCAATTAATTGGGCTAAATACAGCTATCTATGCCGAGGCTCAGGGCATTGGCTTCGCCATCCCTATTAACAAGGCTAAAAGGGTTAAAGATGAATTGATCCACTTTGGGCGCATTCAACCCGTGTGGTTGGGTCTGTGTGCTCAAAGTATGGATCAGCAAATGGCCAGTTATTTTGGACTGGATCGGATCCATGGCTTGCTCATAACTGATGTTTTTGCCGACACTCCTGCGCAGGAGGCAGGGTTAAAGCCAGGCGATGTTTTGCTTAAATTGGATGAGTATCCGGTTGAGGATAAGGAGCAATATTTACAATTGCTCAAAAATTATACTCAGGGTCAGAAGATCGCTTTGACAATTTTGCGTCAGGGCAAGGAACTGACTGTCTCGGTTAAAACGAGCAGGTTTTTGGATAAACAGGCACTTGAGCTAGCTTACTTGCGTTGGGGTATAAAAGGCGTAAAAAATTATACCGGCCATGGAATCAGAGTGCAAGAAGTTCGACCCAGAAGTCCTGCAGCCAAACTAGGCTTGGCTCCTGGAGATATTCTGGTCAAGATTGGGGGGGTGGCCGTGAAAAATGTTCAAGACTTGGCTAGAGCTTTCAAGCGTTACCGTCTAAAAAATACTATTTTGCTTTTAGTTATAAGAGCAGGGCAAGGATATTATGTCCGTTTGCGCGTTTAATTTATTATTGTTTACTGTAATAGAAGATTGAGATTTGCAACGTTGACATAATATTATTTTATTCAATCAAGTTAAAAAATCAGAATTAAAATCCCCAGTATCTCTTTTTAGCGGTATTGTAGCCGCGCTCTTTTGTCTTTTCTCAACCCCAATCACCTTTTTCCTATTCATTACTCATTTATGCTGTTGTTAAGTTTTTCTTAAATTATCTTGACGATAAATTTATGCTAGTTTAATAAGGCTCAAATTCAAGTGGCCATAATTTACGTCAACTAACAGCTAACTTTTTGGGTTTATTATGTCTTTAGAACAATTACTTAGGCAAAAAAGGACTCAGATTATCAATGCTTGGTTCAATAAACTATTAGATACCTATCCAGAGCAGTCAGCCAAATTTTTCGGCCAGAAAAAAAATCGATTTTCCAACCCCGTAGGTCATACCTTTAGAACCAATTTGGAAAAGATTTTCGATGAAATTTTAGAGGAGAAGTGTTCTGAGAAGATCAAGGACTATGTTGATGCCATTACCAGGATCAGGGCGGTCCAGGGTTTTCTGCCATCAGAGGCAGTGGCCTATGTGTATCTCTTAAAGGACTCAATCTTGGAAGTCTTAAACAAGGAGATAAATGAAGGGGGATTGTACCAGGAATTGGCTCAATTTCAGTATAAATTGGATCAGCTTACCGCTTTGACCTTTGATATTTATATGCAATGCCGTGAGCAACTCTGGGAGCAGCGGGCAAATTTTTTAAATTCTAGGACCCACAAGCTCTTAGAAAGGGCTAATCTTATAAAAGAGGTGGAGGAGTAATTTTTTAAAAGTTCAAGTTTAAGTGAGGTAACGGTACATGAAAGCGATTTACTCTCTTTTTCTGGTCTTTGCCTTGGTTCTGGTCGCCTTGCTAGGAGCAGGCGCGGGAGGGATGCATTACCTTTTTGGGGTAATCATTCCTTATGTGGCAGTGGTTTTATTTGTGGTCGGTTTTGTCTTACGGGTCATCAGGTGGGGGAAATCCCCAGTACCATTTAGGATTCCGACAACATGTGGTCAGGAATTCTCCATGCCCTGGATCAAGCAGAACAAAATCGACAACCCTTCAACAACATGGGGCGTTATCTTACGCATGTTCTTCGAAGTGGTGTTGTTTCGCTCTCTTTTTCGAAACACCAAAGTGGAACTACACGATGGCCCCAAACTGGCTTATGCATCCAGCAAGTGGTTATGGCTCTTTGCCTTGCTCTTCCATTACTCTTTTTTGACTATCTTTTTGAGACATATGCGTTTTTTTACTGAGCCTGTCCCGGGATTTTTCCAGATGCTGGACAGTATTGATGGCATGTTGCAAATTGGAGCACCTACCCTATA
>NZ_CEYAEZ010000081.1:0-9479 GCF_982781345.1 Desulfovulcanus sp. | reverse complement strand
TAAGCGCAGATTGAAAGTCTTGGTTTCTGAAATGCATTACAAACGGCTTGGGCAACCCAATCTTAGTGAAGCTTGCGGAAAGACAGAGCATCGGGGTGAATGAGCTGAACACTTTGCGATATTGACCATAACTATCGATATCAAAAAGAATTTTTGTTTACCCAAAATATCCCATTATGCTCTGTCAGCAAGCAAATGCTCGATGGGTCCAAGTCTTTGTTCCAGCATGAAAGAAATCAAGACTAGAATAAACCATGGAAATTAAGTTGATAAAAAGGTTCGGCTACAGACTCTTATGCCTTACGCACTACTTTATACCCTTTTTGACTCAACTCTCCTTCGCTTATAACGCCATGTCGCAAGATTTCGATCTCTTTTCCTCCCAACATGCGAACCAGAGTGGACGGTAGTCTACCTGTTGGCTCCGGAGGCACATCCAGCACATGGTCGACTTTTTCGAGGACTTCAGGATCCAAATCACTACATAAGGTACAGGGTGGTTTTCCGCTTAAATTGGCACTAGTGGCAATAAGAGGATATCCGGACAAAGTGCAAAGTTGCCTGGCCACCGGATGAGCGGACAAACGTACTGAGACCATTCCGGCGGCATCTTTGACTCCAAAAGGAATTATTTCTTTGGCCTGAAACAGAATGGACAATGGTCCTGGCCAAAAATTTCTGGCCAGCTCCAAACTAAACGAGGTCAAATAACATATTTCCTCCAGTTGTTCTAGGCTGCCTATAATCAAAGGTAGAGGCTTATGCGCCGGCCGTTTCTTGAGCGCCTGGATTCGTTGTACCACGCTCATCTCAAGGCCATTTCCTCCCAGACCCAAAAAAGTCTCGGTAGGATAAACAATTATCCCACCCTGCCGAATAATATCTATGGCTGTGTTTATGGCATCCTTTATTAGGTTCATTGAGTCCCTTTTATGATTTTTTTAAGTTTGTTGTTTTATTGAGTAGGATGGATTACGTTATTTATTTTATGGATTCCTTGCAAACGCAATTCATGATTAGAACCTATAAATTCGGCTTAGCTTTAACCCTTAGATATTTGTTAAAGCTTAATTTGACTCAGACCTGCTAAAAAAGTACACTTGGCAAAATTATTGCTTTTATAGATTTTAACCAACCCAAAAGGGAAAATTTTTCCAAAGGGGATAGCTATGAAAATAAATCCGGAACAAGTTGCTAAACTAAGTAATGAACAAAATAAAACTCAAAAAAGTAAGACCGCGGACGATTTCTCAAAAATTTTAAACCAGGAATTAAGTGCCAAACCTGTATCTTCCAGTGGGGTCTCTGGCTCGACGGGTATCTCAGCTCCATCAATAAACCCCTTGCTCTCGCCAGCCCTATTAAACCATCAACCCGTGGAAACTAGTCTTATGGAACAGGTTGATCAACTTTTAAGTAAATGGGAAAATTATGCCGCCGGGTTGGAGAACCCCCAGGCTGACCTACGCGGGCTCTATACCACTTTACAAGAAATATCCGGGCAAATTAAAGAGTTAAAAGAAAATATCAATCTAAATACCCAAAAACCTGAACTTAGATCTATTCTAGAAGAGCTGGAAATTATGACGACCACGGAAGAAATCAAGTTCAACCGTGGTGACTATATTTAAAGGTTAAGAGGCTAGAAGCTGAGGTACGGGCTTAACCTTTAATCGAATAGATCAGTTTATACACAGGTCCATTGGGAGTTAACTTGCTCTGCCACAAATTTATCCTCTGCACCTTAAAGTCAGGCCAATCAAGTCCAGAAACATATTCCCTAAACTCTGCCCAGGGATCATGATCCGAAAACATTTTCACGCGGGCGAAAGTCAAATGAGGATGAAACGGCCTGTTCTCTTTACTAAAACCTAGAGCATAAAACTCTTCTTCAATTTCTCTGGCCCAGTCTTCAAGCACATGTACTTCTCCAGAAAGCCCCAGCCAAAGCACTCGAATTCCATTTCTACTGGCAAAATATCCTGCTTGCCCACCCTTTAACCAGGCCGAACTAAGATGAATCTTATCAAGGGCATTCTTTATCCTCTGCAGGTCTGCCTCTTCTACCTCTCCTAAAAACTTCAACGTCAAATGCCAATTGCCTTTCTTGGTCCAGGATAGTCTGGATTTAAAACGGTTTTTCCACCTATCCTGAACTTCCTGCAGCTTTTGTTGATATGCTTCGGGTACCGAAATACCAATAAACAAACGCATTTTCCCCTCTCTCACTTACTTACACATCAACCCACTTACCAACCCTTCTATGGCCTGTTGCACACTTTGTAACTTAACCTCCTGCCTATCTCCGGAAAAGTTAAACCTTTTCGCCCAATTTTTACTTTCTATTTGCCAGGCCATAAACACTGTGCCTACTGGTTTATCTTTTGTTCCTCCGCCTGGCCCGGCAATGCCTGAAATGGCTACCCCTACCTGAGACTTGGTTAGGTTGCATACTCCACGCACCATCTGAAGGACACAGGCTTCACTTACGGCGCCATATTTTTCAATAACCT
Source organism: Desulfovulcanus sp. (assembly GCF_982781345.1). Classification (NCBI taxonomy): domain Bacteria; kingdom Pseudomonadati; phylum Thermodesulfobacteriota; class Desulfovibrionia; order Desulfovibrionales; family Desulfonauticaceae; genus Desulfovulcanus; species Desulfovulcanus sp. The sequence continues at coordinate 6,966 of NZ_CEYAEZ010000081.1, read as the reverse complement.
CGGCTTCTACATTTAAAAGAGAAATCTTCATTTCATTGGCATAAGTAATAACCCCGCCGACATACCAGTTTGAACTACCAGGGATATTGGTCAGGGTGTGGCCCAAGAGTCCACCTGTACAAGACTCAGCCGTGGACAGAGTCCACTTTTTACGGACTAAAAGTTCAGCCAAAAACAATACCCTGCTTTCTTCAACCATCACAAGACACTCCTTGTCTGCACTTCAGAATCAACTTTACTAATCATGATTTCACCCAAAACAGAAGGCTTACTCAACCTCTAGTAACCCAACTAAGGATATCAGCAAGAAAATCAGTGTTTAAACTCCTGGGCATTCATATTTAATCTCTTTAGAATCTTTTGTAAGGAAACCCTTTCCAATCCACTAAGTCTCGCTGCTTCAGAAATATTACCTTTTGTCTTACGCATGAGCACTGTGACATAATTGCGCGTAAAATTATCTATAACCTCGGCTTTGGCCTGTTTGTAGGGTTTCAATTCTATAGATTTTTCCCCATTTCCTTTAGTTACCAGAGACAAAACCGGCATATCAATGGTATCCCTGCTTGAAAAAACAACCAGACGCCGGACAAAATTGATCAGTTCGCGAATATTCCCGGGCCATTCCTGGATACTGAGCCAGGCCATAACTTCCGGACTGATCTCTTTGGGCGGAATATTTAACTCCTGGCAAGTTTTTAAAACAAAGTGCTGGGCCAGAAGAGGAATGTCTTCTTTTCTCTCTCGCAAGGGAGGAACCTCAATAGTCAATACATTCAAACGATAATACAAGTCCTCGCGAAAAGTATTATCTTTTATCTTGCTTTCCAAATCCTGATTGGTAGAGGCCAGAATACGTACATTCACCTTGTGGGCTGTAGAAGAACCTACTGGCCTGATTTCCTGATCCTGCAGGACCCGCAATAATTTGGTTTGAATTTGTAGGGAAATATCCCCAATTTCATCAAGAAGAATACTTCCACCATTGGCTGCCAGAAACAAACCTTTCCTGTTTCTGTTTGCGCCGGTAAATGCACCTTTGACATGACCAAAGAGCTCACTTTCCAAGAGTTCACTAGGGATAGCAGGACAATTGACACTAACAAGTGGTTTATTGGCCCGTGGACTCAACTTATGTACCATTTTGGCCACCAATTCCTTACCTACCCCGGATTCACCCAGAATAAGTACTGTATAGTCAGATCCGGCTACGGCACAGATTGTTTCCTTTAACCTCTGAACACTTTTACTCTGACCTATTATGACCTGGTCCAGCTCACATTCTCCAGCCAGAGATTTCAGCCGAAAATTTTCCCTGAGCAGCCTGCTACGCTCCACTCCCTTTTCCACAACCCGAAACAGCAGATCCTGATCAATGGGTTTGGTCAAAAAATCATAAGCACCTGCCTTCAAAGCCTGTACAGCAGTCTCCACGCTGCCATATCCTGTGAGTAAGACCACACTGACGGTCGGTTCAATCTCCAGAGTTCTGTCCAGAAGTTGTAATCCATCCATTTCCGGCATGCGTAGGTCTGTTATCATCAGGGCAATAGACTCTCTCTCCAGAATATCCAATGCCTCATCTCCTGATCTTACGGCAAAACAAACCAGATCAGGGTATTGGCTCCCAATCAACCTACACAGACCATGTGCAAAATCTTCTTGATCATCAACGACTAAAACACCAAACTTTTTTTCCATGACGCTCCAAGATTAATTATTCAGCGATCGGTTAAAGTTGACCCAAGGACGACTTGGCCACTTGTCCCTATCCAATAAACTTAACAAACACAATTAAACAGCACTTCAAAAACAGCTCCATTGTCATTTCTAACCCTGATTTCTCCACCCATTTCCTCAACCAGGGTGTAAACAACAGCCAGTCCAAGTCCTGTTCCCTTGCCTGGCTCTTTTGTCGTATAAAAGGGATCAAAGATCTTTGCCTTTTCCTCTAGTTCAATGCCTGGCCCGTTATCCCTTACACTGAGCACAATACGATTACTTTCTTTATCAATATCAACCCTGAGCTCAATTCGCCCGGTGCCTGACGGAACAGCATCCAAACTGTTTAAAAACAAATTGGTTAAAACCTGTTCGAGGGCTGTTCTATCCGCGACAATTAAAGGTAAAGGTTTCACTATATGCGCGGTGAACTCCACCTTGCGCATATCAGCCTGCACTTTAAACACAGATATTAACCCTGAAATCACTTCTTCCAGGTCAATCTCGGTATTTTTCGCTTGTTTGGGCCTGGCAAAGTTTAGTAAATCCTGTAAAACTTTCTGGGCCATTTTAGTATGTTTAATAATCACGCTCAGATCTTTAATCTGCTGCTCATCTTCAAGGCTGCCTCTCAATATTTGAGCATAGCATAGAATTACTCCCAGAGGGTTATTAATCTCATGGGCCAACCCTGCAGCTAGTCTACCCACGGCAATCATCTTTTCTGACTGCTGCATCTTAACTAGCATATTTTTTTCTTTGGTAACATCGCGCACATACAGGACAATTCTATCAGCACCTTTTAAAGGATAAAAATTAAATACAAAAATTCTAGAATCAACTGTAAGCTCTTTACTTAAGGGAAGATCATGGTCCCTCCCTTGTTCTTTAAGTAAAGCAGCCTGTTCAAGGACAATAGTTTTCAACGATGGCTTCTTATGAGAGACTTCAAAAAGATGAACGACTTTATCCGCAGCAGAATTTTTCATTATTATCGAACCGTTACCATCAAGGAGCAGCAGAGGATCGGAAATCCCTTCAAAAATTGATTGCAACATGGTTTTTTGTTTAAGCAGTTCATCCAGAGCCTGGAGATTTTCAATGGCAATAGCCAATTGTTGGCCCAGTGCAAGGAGTACGGACTGCATCTGTCTTGAAATCCGCACCGGTCGGTTCCAAAAAAGACACAAAAGCCCCCAGGCTGCCTCACCGGACAGGACAGGGATATAACAATGATCCTCAGCAAACACAGGCTGGTTCTGAGCCACCAGCATTTCCCAATTCTTGGGTAGCCTGGGAGGCTTATCCTTTTCTGGCCAGGAATAGAAAAAATGGCTGGCGATTGAACAAATATAGGTTACCTGGTCCACTTGGAACCGTTTGCCTATAAGTTCCATGGAAGCAGAAAGTAAATCCGCCCTACTTAAGCTTACATTCAACCTCGACAAAAGCTCGACAAATAAATTTACATCTAACCTTCTTTCCTCGGCTTCCTGGGCCAGTTCCTTGGTCCGCTCCTTGACCATCCTTTCCAAGTTCTGAGCATAGTTCTGTAATTCTTTTCTGGCCTTTCTCAAATGCTGGGCTAAATCCTCGGTAGCATAAATAATCTCATCAATTTCATCGTCCACTTCAATATTTTCTATTAGTTTCTTTTGCTTGTAATCATAGTCAAAATAGGTTTTAAAAATATCGAGTATTCTTCGCAAGTTATGTACAACCAGACGATTAAACAAGACATTGACTACGGCAAAGAAAAAAATGCCACCGGCAAAAACCATCAACGCGTATGAAACAGAGGCCTCACGAATATGCGTTACTGCTGATTGAACAGGAATTCCAACAGCATCCAGCCCAGCAAGCTCCCCGACTTTATGTCCAAAGCCTCTTTTGGAACCATAAATATTTAATATCTCCTTTGGAGCATCCTGGGGATGACCATGACAGCGCATGCAGCTCTCTTCAAACCTGACCGGTCTGGCCATTAAATAATACTCATTTCCATTAATCTTTTTGTATCCCTCCCAGTCACTTTCAGAACTATTCCGAAAGTAATTAATTAACTCCAATTCAATGGTGTTGGCCTCAAATTTTGGATTCCTGGCATTAATGGCCACTCGGCGATAATAAAAATCCTCATTAATTAAATTCATGTTCTCCATAACCTGCCGAGAAACATAAGATGTAGACATAGCCTGAAGTAAAAACTTGTTAGGCCAAAGTTCATACATCAGGGGCCTGAGCGTACGGCGGACATAGTTCTGGACAGCATCAACCTGGGCAAATACAAGATGTGCCTTTTGCTGAACCTCGGATGTCAGTAGGCTTTTTAAGTGAAAATAAAGAGTAGCAGCTAAAAAAAACCCAACGCTCAACATGATTAAAGTCAATCCGCATATAAACTTAGTCTGTATCCTTTTAGACTTAAAAAAAGTCATCATTCCTCCATATAAAATTCAGAACTCAAATTTTTTGGTTGCTTTTGTTTCAATCCCTGTCATTCTATGTTATCTTTTCTGATAGCGATGTTTTTCAGTGAGGAAAAATACCTCTGAACCGGACAAAATGTCCGGAAAAATGAGCTTAAACAATACCTGTAAGCAAGCTCAAATGATATCTAGAGTCTGTGGCCAAACCCTATTTTGATCACCAGATTGAAAATCCTGGTTTCTTGAAAGCATTGCTAAGGGCTGGCGTAACCCATCTTGGCGAAGCTTGCGGCTAAGCAGAGCATCGGGGCGACAAAGCTAAATATCCGGGACTCTTTGCAATAACTATCGACAATAAAAAGAATATTCATTTACCCTGAATATCCCATTATGCTCTGCCCGCGAGCAAGCCTTAGATGGGTCCAGGCATTTGCACCAGCATGAAAGAAATCAGGATTGAAAAAATTATGAAATATTGTCCTCTTAACTAAAGTTTGGCCACAGACTCTCTAATTAAAATTAGTTAAGATTAGGGAAACGAAAATCAACCGTATAAATCGAGTTTCGTAATAACCTCCCCCCAAACCCAAACTCTCTAGCTGATACAAAAAACAAAATTTTGCAACCTCAAACATACATCCTGCTAACTCAAGTTTACACTCAACACAGAGTCAAAAAATTAAAATCAATAATTTCAACATATTACAAAAGCAAAGAGCATGGCACATGTTTTGCTGATGTAGAAAAAAAAATTATAACGGGAGGTTTTTTATGGCAAACGGTCAAGTTGGTCGTCCCAGCAATGGTCCTTTGTGGATCATTAGTATCATCATGCTGGGCTATGCGTTTTTGGTGAAAGCCGGCGTACTCGATGGGATCATGCACAGCCTGCACACTCATAAAAGTGCTGACCTGCAATTTATTTTAAGCATTGTCGGCGGTGTTTTGGGTGTTGCTGCGGCCGTACTGCGTCAGGCCAGAAAAGATAAACCAATGACAAATTTTGATACTTTTGTCCTGGAAACAATTCCAGGGATCCTTTTTATCCTGATTCTGGCCATGGGTATCCGCTGGTATGCAGAACCAATTGTTAAAATTATCAGTAACAACCTGGTTCCGGTTATTGGCTTCAAGATCCACAAGGTACTCAACCTGAACTATGTTGTATTGGGTATCCTGGTTGGTATTATTATCACTAACACCTGGGGAATCCCCAATTTTGCGGCCTCAGGCGTTAAAACAGCCCGGTTCGTTCTGAAGATGGGTGTTATCCTCTTGGGTGCCCGTTATTCTTTCGCTGAATTAGCTAAATTGGGTATGGTTTCCGTCTGGATGATCGGTTTTTTTGTTATGGGCACTGTTTTCTTTGTTCTCTGGCTTGGGCGTATCTTCCGTCAGCCTAAGTCCATGACCGGAGTTCTTTCAGCGGGTATGGGCGTATGTGGTGTTTCCGCTACCGTTGCCTGTGCTCCTGTTGTTCGGGCCAAGTGTTCAGAAATGGCCTATACAATTGGTACTATTCTTGGTTGGGGCGTTCTTTGTATGTTTGCCTTCCCCACCATTGGTAAGATCGTGGGCATGAACCCCACCCAGTTCGGTGCTTGGGCCGGAACAGGTATCCTGAACTCCGCCCAGGTAGCTGCTGCTTGCTTGGCCTTTAACGCTGTTGATATCCACACCTTGAAAGTAGGTGAAATTTTCAACATTACACGCGTTTTGTTCTTGCCCATTATTGTTTTGGTGCTGGCCACCTGGTATGGCAAGAGCGAAGGTACCAAACTTTCTTTTAAAGAAGTTGTCATTGATAAATTCCCTATCTTCGTACTCGGTTTCTTGCTCTTATTCTTCCTCTCCTCTTTAGGTTTATTCAGCCCTCCAAGCCACTATAAGGGTAAATACCTGGATTTCAGCTATAATAAGAGAACTGAAGTCACAGCAGAAGAATTGGCTGTCATTGGTGAAGCTGTAAAAGCAGGCGTTCCAGGACTAACTGCGGCAGAAAAGGAAGCACTGGAAGATCTTTACAAACAGAGACAAATTGCTGGTGACTACAAAGACAGGAACAATAAAAAAGTATTTGATGCCAAAGCCCGCAAGAGAATGGAAGCCTTGCAATCAATCTTAGCAAAGGCCAAGGCTAAACAAATCTCAATTTCCAAAGAACTCAAAAGTGCCATTAAACACGCGGTAAAACAGGTACATAAAAAATCCAAGACTATTGTTGTTCTTACTGATGCCATGATCTGGTTCTTTGCCTATGGTCTTATTGGTCTTGGTATGCAAATTACCAAGAAAGCCCTGGCACAAGCTGGAGGCTGGCCACTGGTCATGGGTGCCATTTCAGGTACCGCCAAGGCAGTACTGTCTTTTATCGTGGTCATGTTCTTTGTTAAAGATGTTGTCTTAAAGTAAAAGGAGATAAAATATGGCCGAAAATAATTGTGAAAACAAATGTGGCGTCCCTGGCGCTGACGACCAAAAAGTAATGGAAGAGCGTGCGCTGTCCGTGTTTGCCAGCGAGCGCAACGAAGACCTGACCGCCTTAGTACTGGTCATGATCGTTGTCTTTTTTGTTCTACTTTTTACCAAATGGCTGGCTTAAGCTCAGCTTAAACAAACTAAGGGGGCCTTAGGCCCCCTTTCTAATCAAAAATTTTAAACGTAAAAGATTAAAGTTGTCCTATACAATTAACGAAGGTATTTATGTTTAAAAAAATTCTCTTATCCACACACGGAACGCCCGGAGCGCAAAAGGCTGAAGATCTAGCCTTAAGTTGGGCAGAAAAAAGTAAGGCCCAACTCTATGTTTTGAGCA
>NZ_CEYAEZ010000080.1:0-9946 GCF_982781345.1 Desulfovulcanus sp. | reverse complement strand
AGTCTTTGTTAGCATTGAAGAAAATGCGCTCGCAAATTAACTCAGAAAGTTGAGTTAAATATCCCCATTTTCCTCTATTTTTTTATCCTCATAGGGAGCAAGTTTTCGCCTATACCATTCCAGCTTGGCGTGTTCCATGGCAGAGGAACACATGCTTAGATTGCTGTAGCTTTGTCCTATACGGTCAATGACCAAACTGGCCAATTTGTAGATACAATAGTTTAACTCTCCTTCATTTTGCACCTCTAAAGCCAATTTTTCTAATAAATCATCAAAAACCTTTCGCCGTTCTTTTTTAATGTATGGCAAGTCTAATTCCTCCTTTTTTTAGAATCCCTTATACCCAGCAACACCCTATACGGACCCGGTGTTCCCGGAGGAACAAAGGCAACCCTGTCACCATCTTTCAGCGTAGTCTGAAAAGAACTTACCCCTCCGTTGATAAACACCGCCTCCACATCATTATCACTCAGACCTAGCCTGGTCATTAAATCACCTGCTGTTTCCTGCTCCTTTATCTCTAGGCTCACATTGCAGCAGTCCAGGTTTCTTTCCCTTAATTTCTTTTGCAAAAAACCAAAAGCATTAAAGGTTATACAAGGCACGCTCTTCTCCTTCTTCCCTGAATTCTGACCGACGGGTAAGGTCATTCCAGGTAATGTAGTAAACCTACCTAGCCAGTTTACCCGTATCCAAACACATGGTATCGTAACCCATCATAACCAAAGTCCCAAACCCCATGACTAGTTACGTTTACCTTTCTGGACAGACTCAAGGATTTCTAATATTTTTTACAAATTATGACTAAGAAAAACATTGCTTGTCTGTTGATTCACGGGTTTGGAGGTTCACCTTTTGAGCTACAAGACTTAGCCAGCACCTTGTCTCAAGCCGGCTATTTTACCAGGCTTCCCCTCCTTCCCGGGCATGGCCAAGACTTGAATGCTTTTCATCAAACGGGCTTTAATGACTGGGTTATTTTCGTAGAACAGGAATATTTAAGATTAAAAAAGGAGTTCTCCCAGGTCTTTGTAATTGGCTTTTCCATGGGAGGAAGTCTTGGGCTCTATCTGGCCCAAAAATATGAGTTGCCAGGCCTGGTCAGCATTGCAGCTCCAGTATTTTTATATCGCATTTTCCCCTTTAAGGCTCCGGACTGGAAACTCCCACTGGTTCCTATCTTGCGTTATTTTCGCAAATATTGGCCCATTGACCCGGCCAGCCCGCAGTCCCGTCAAATCGCACCCTGGCAAGGATACGAAGGGGCTATGGCCCTCCATCCTTTGACCAGCTTAGTCAAAGGAATAAAAAAAGTCCGCCAGGGACTACCCAAAATTAAATGCCCTCTTCTGGTTTTGCACTCGCCCCAGGATAAAACATGCATAGTCGATAATGCTTGGGAAATCATCACAAAAGTCAATTCGCCAATCCGCAGGCTTGAACTATTGCCTATTGAAGAAAGAATTACCAGCGGCCATCTCTTGCCCACGCACCAGGAAACTAAAGAAAGGGTAAAAGAGATTGTTTTAAATTTCGTTAACTATATCATCCAAGTAAAATCTGAAGCTTAGAGATATAGAAAACTAACATCTCACCGGGTCCAAGACTCATACTTCCACTTCTTTCCCCACAAACAACCTGGCATTGTAGCTGCTGCGAACCAGGGGGCTGCAATACATATATTTAATTCCTATCTCTTCTCCAAAACGGGTAAAAGCGGCAAACCTGTCCGGATGGACATAGCGCTTGACCCGGGGATGGTTGCGGGATGGCTGCATATACTGACCAATGGTCACAATATCACATTTTACGCGGGAAAGATCTGTAATAACGTCCAAAACCTCATCATCCTGCTCGCCAAGCCCAACCATAAGGCCGCTTTTGGTCATTATATCCGGGGCCATTTCCTTACTCCAGGCAAGTATGTTCAGGCTCTGATTATAGTTGGCCTCAGGCCTTATCTCACCATAGAGACGGGGAACAGTCTCTACATTATGATTTAAAATATGCGGACCAGCTTCCAGGACAACCTCCAGGGCCCTTTTTTGACCCTGAAAATCAGGGATCAAGACCTCGATAGTTACAGCCGAGAAATCTTCTTTAAGCCTTCTGATTACCGCTGCAAAATGTGAGGCTCCGCCATCAGCCAGGTCATCCCTGGTCACTGAAGTAATGACCACATGCTTCAACTTGAGTTTGCGAACAGCCTGGGAAATTCTTTGTGGCTCGTCTTTATCCACCGGCAAGGGGCTCCCTTTGTAAATATTGCAAAAACGACAATTACGCGTGCAATTTGGCCCCAAAATCAGGAAAGTAGCCACTTTTTTGGAAAAGCATTCAAAGATATTTGGACACCGTGCTTCCTGGCACACAGTGTTTAGGTGTAAATCACGAACCAGTTTTCTGGTCTGAACAAAATGTTCATCCTGGGGCAGACGAATCTTGAGCCAATCAGGCAGACGCAAAGGTTTTTCTGAACTCATGAACAATATCTTCCTTTAGTTTAGACATATCGGGATAATGATCCCCCCGTTCCCTGTGTATGGAGGTCATTTCGATACCATTAAGCCCACAGGGGTTGATAAATTCAAATAAACTCAAGTCATTAACTAGATTTAAGGCCACTCCATGGTAACTGACCCACTTACGCACTGCAATGCCCATGGAAGCAATTTTTTTCCCTGCGACAAAAACACCGGCTTTGTTCTCTATCCGCTCTGCTGAAATCTCATACTTCTTTAATACCTGAATAACAACTTCTTCCAACTCGTAAAAAAACCTTTTGATTCCCCCTTTTTTGCGCTCCAGTTTAAAAATGGGGTAAAAAACCAGCTGCCCCGGGAAATGGCAGGTAATATTTCCTCCACGAGACGCCTTAACAACCCGGACACCTTTCTGGGCAAGCATGGTCCTGTCAACCAAAAGATTTTCCTGGCCACCGTTACGGCCCAGGGTAATCACCGGATAGTGTTCAAGCAAAAAAAGGGTATTGTTTTCTTCCTTTGCTATGACACGCTCCAGAGTCTCAAGCTGTATCTGCAAGGCCTTGTCATACTCTATCAGGCCCAGATCTATGATATTCATGGATTAGTTAATAAAGTTGATAAGTTAGTAAATTGGTTGGCAACCTGTGTGAAACTAAGTTATAAATAGTTTATGGCTAACGCAACTGTCAAATGTAGGTGACACAGTGTACCGTGCCACCTTACTTCTTGATATTCATATTAAATGACTTTACTGTACTTTAAATAAATGCCAAAAATAACTAGTCCCCTGTACATAATATCAAAACAGTATGAATCCAACATATAATATCATAAGCATAGACCTTGAAATCCACCCTCAAACCCACAAACTCCTTAAGGCTGGAGTCTATTGTCTAAAAACTGGAAAAACATTTTTTATTTCTCATAAAAAACCAGACAGTTATGTTCTATTAGATGAATTTTGTCGCGATGCAGACCTTATTATCGGTCACAACATCACATGGCATGATCTCTTATTCTTACGCAAAAATGCTCCTCATTTAAAACTTTGCTCCATCCCCTTTGCAGACACCCTTGTACTTTCCCCCCTGGCTTTTCCTGCGCATCCCTATCACCACCTTTTAAAAGGGTATAAACTGGTAAAACAGGCTGTAAACGATCCTGTTGAAGATGCCAAGCTGGCCTCTGTCCTGTTTTGCGATGCCTATGAATCTTTTGCTGCTTTAGAACCTGAACTTGCCGGTCTCTATGGCCGTCTCTTAAGCCTTGCATTTCCTGACAGCGCTTATAGTATTTTTTTTCAATCCCTGCCAGGCGTAATTCTGCCAGAACAAAACCAGATTATTCCTTTATGGCTTAAATACAGTAAAGGACTTGTCTGTCAGACAAAGGCCGAAGAAATCGTCCGGGAATTAGCATACAATTATACAGGGGAGCATACACCACGAACGCGCCAGGCAACAATTTGTGAGAGCGCTGCTGTCCTGGCCTTTATGCTGGCCTGGCTAAGGGTAGCCGGGGGAAAATCCGTGGTTTCTGCCTGGGTCAGGTATAAATATCCTGAGATTACAGAATATCTCGATGAGTTGCGTGCCAAACCATGCTATAAATACGCATGCTCTTATTGCCAAAAAAATTTCAACCTCAAGGCCAATTTAAAACGCTTTTTTGGCTATGATTCTTTTTTGCCGGTCAAGGACGAAAACCCACCTCTGCAGGAAGAAATAGTTCGCGCCATTGTTCAGGGACACGATTGCCTGGCAGTGTTGCCAACAGGCGCTGGCAAATCTCTGTGTTATCAATTGCCGGCCTTAATGAAAGCCCAACAAAGAAACCAACTAACCCTAATTATTTCTCCTTTACAATCCTTGATGAAAGACCAGGTGGATAATCTGGCTGCGAAAGGTATTTTAAATGCCGGAACCATTAACAGCCTTTTAACCCTTGTGGAAAGGAGAAAAGTCCTTGAAGGTATCCGCATGGGCGATATTGACCTTGTATGGTTGGCGCCTGAGCAATTGCGCAACACAACTGTTAAAAACACCTTAAAACAGCGTGAACTGGCCCTGGTAGTCATTGATGAAGCCCATTGTTTTTCCAAATGGGGACATGATTTCAGGCCGGATTACCTATTTTTAGCCCGCTTTCTCAGAGAAATTTGCAATTCTGACCATGAAGCTCCAGCAAAACTTCCCCAGATAGCCTGTTTTACTGCCACAGCCAAAAAGGAAGTCAAAGAAGAAATTATCACCTATTTTGCCCGTGAAACTGGCAAGACATTAAAATTATTTGAAGCCGGCCATGAAAGGGATAATTTGCGTTTTGAACTTCTGGAGGTTCGTAGCAAAGACAAAATCCACACTATTGAGCAAATTTTAACGGATATCCTTGGCCCCTGCAAAGAACCAAGCCCCAAAACCAGCGAAAATAATGATGAAAATATTAGCTATAGAAGTACAGGCGGGGCAATAGTTTTTGCAGCCACGCGCACAGACACCCAGAAAATCAGCAATAGTCTGGCAGCCTCAGGCTGGTCCTGCGATTATTTTCATGCTGGCCGTACCCCAGAGGAGAAAAAACAAATCCAAGAACGGTTTATCCGGGGAGATTTACAGGTTATTGTAGCCACCAATGCGTTTGGCATGGGAGTAGATAAGCCTGATGTACGCGTTGTTATCCACGCCCATGTGCCAGGTTCTCTGGAAAACTACCTTCAGGAGGCTGGTCGGGCCGGGCGTGACCGCAAACCTGCTTTTTGCTTTTTGCTCTATGATCCTGACGACCTGGAAACCCAGTTTGAAATGACAGCCCGCTCAGAACTAAATTGGCGTGACATCAGTGCCATGTTTACTGGCCTGAAAAAACTGACAGCCAGGGCAAAAGACAGGACTATTGTTGCTACCAGTGGCGAACTGCTGTGTGCGGAAGAAGTCAGCCCTTATCTTGATGAACTCTCTGCCGAAGACACACTCTATGATACCAAGGTAAAAACAGCCCTGGCCCTACTGGAAAAGAGCGGCAAACTCATTCGGGGCGACAATCGAACTCAGGTCATCCAGGGACGAGTCCTGGTCAAAAACAAAAAAGAAGCCGACGCAAAAATTGCCACCTTAAACCTTTCCCAAAAAGAACAGGCCATCTGGAAGCATCTGCTGGACATCCTACTTCAGGCTGGGCCAAAAGATTTATTAAATACGGATTTTTTAAGCCTGGAAACAGGACTTGAGCCGCGCAGAATTCTGGAAATCTTGGCTTCCATGCGAAACGCCGGCATTGTCAGCCATGATCTCAACATGACAGCTTATGTGCGCAAAGGTATTGCTGATGACTCTCTTAGCCGCTGGCAAAACTATCAACAACTGGAAAAATCCCTTTTAAATCTCATGGAAGAAGATGAGCCAGATAGTGAGCCAGATACAACCTATGTCTTCCATTTGAGATACATGACCCAGCGTCTGAAAGACGCAGGTCTTGTTCAGGCAACGCCTCATAAAGTTTTGCTGGTGCTGGAGCTGCTGCTTCAGGAAAACTTAATTCGAGTACGCAATAAAAATCCAGAGGAATACAATTTAATACTGCAAAAAAACTGGGCTGACATCAGAAGATTTGTCTTAAACAGGTCTTTGGTCTGCAAGGTTTTACTTGATTTTTTACTGACAAGACTTGAGCCGACAACCAGAGGCAAAGACCTTTTGGTCTCTTTTCAAAGCGGCCAGGCAACAACAGCACTGCAACACAACCTGACAACAGCGCATTTTAAAGACCATAATAAGTGGCTGGAAATAGGACTTTTAACCCTTGACCGCACAGGAAGTATTTGTCTGCAAAACGGCCTGGCAGTGTTTCGTCCAGCCATGACCATCAAAGTTACTTCCGACCAAAACGAAAGATTTACAGCTAAGGAATTCAAGTCCCTAAAAACCTATTACCAGGAACGCGTGGCCCAAATCCATGTCATGGACAAATACGCGGCCAAGGCCAGAGAAACCATTAAACAGGCCATTATTTTAGTACGCGAATATTTTCACCTGGACAGAAAATCCTTTTATCAGCGCTATTTTAAAGGTAAACAACACCTTTTAGGGCTGCCAACTGCTGAAAAGACCCTGCATGAAATCCTCTCACCATCTCCTCCTTTAAATGAGGTGCAAAAACAAGCTGTTACCTCGCCTTTAAACTCCAATCTCTTGCTGGTGGCCGGGCCAGGCTCTGGCAAGACCAGAACTATTGTGCATCGCATTGCCTATCTGGTGAAGGTCAAACGCGTTTTGCCCTGGCAAATAATGGCCCTGGCCTTTAACCGCAACGCAGTGACTCAGCTCAAACTTCGTCTGCGCAAACTTATAGGTAGTGCTGGCGCAAGGGTACGCGTACACACTTACCATAGCCTGGCCATGAGCCTGACAGGACGCTCATTTCTGGGTCAATCCCTGACTCCGGTACAAAAAGAAACAAAGCTCTTTGATAATATCCTGCAGGAAGCCATTGAACTACTGCAAGCCCATAGCCAAAACAACAGAGAATTCAATAATACTGTTATTTCCTGGCGCGATAAATTATTAAATGGCATAAAATTTATACTGGTTGATGAATACCAGGACATCAATCGCCTGGAGTATACATTATTATCTCTTCTGGCAGGACGGAGCGAAAAGGAAAGTGACACCAAGCCAGCGTTGATGGCAGTTGGTGATGCAGACCAGAACATTTACGCGTGGCAGGGTTCAAACACCATTTATATTCGCAAATTCAGGCAGGATTATAACGCCAAAATCCTGTTTATGGTTCAAAATTACCGCTCTACACCAGCCATTATAGAAATAGCCAGAAGACTCATCAGCCACAATAAAGACCGTATGGATTGCCCGGCCATTCAAAGCGCCCGTTCTGTATCAGATTTAATGCAACCTGTTACTTTAATTACTACGCCTGACAGGGCCGGACTATTTAAAGCAGTGCTTTTACAAGCTCAAAAATTACAAAGTACTGCCAACAATAACCTTTGTATCCTTTGCCGCACGCACCGGGAAATGGATAGCATCCTGGTTATGGCCAAGAAAATGGGCATGACAATTAATTGCCTGCGCCAGAGTATTTATACCAAAATTCCCCTGCCAAAGGTGCGAGAATTTCATATTCTATTAAACAGCCTTAATGAATGTCGGGGACAGCGCATCAACGGCCATAAATTAAAAGAACTCATTGAGGGACTTATTACGGATAGCGGATTCAAACCTGATAATTTCTGGTTAACTCAATTTAAGGCCATATTAAAAAACTATCTGGTCGAAATCGGAGAAGGGAATTATTCAATTTATAACTTTATCCAATTTGTTTACGACGCTGCTAGAGAGCCTGTTCGCTTTGCAGACGAAAAAGGAATTTTTATGTCCACCATGCACACTGCCAAGGGGCTTGAATTTGATACAGTACTGGTAGCAGGAACTCCGCAAAATAGCAGTGAGGAAGAGCGCAGGCTGTACTATGTAGCCATTACCCGCGCTAAAAACCAACTTTTTTGTTTTGAATCCGCGCAAAACCCCAATCCATTTTTCAGGGAAATGAGCAAAAATGCAGACAACAACGATAAATATTGCCAACACATCCAGATGGCCCCTGACCTTAGTCCTGCTGAAATCAAGGCCGCTTCAACCTGCATCTTTGAAACCGGTCTGGATGATATTGTTATTTCATTTCCTGCTTACAAAACAATATATCCTGCTGCACAAAAGATTATTCAATCACTTGAACCAGGACACTTCCATCTGCTTGAACTAAAAGAGATAACAACATCTTCAGATAAAAAACAATTTCGCTTTTACTATAACAAGCGCCCCATTGCCAGGCTGTCGCAAAGAGGGGGAAATAAGTTTCTTAAGCTCCTTAACCAGGGCTATCGGATAAAGAAGGTAATCTTCCTGGCAGCAGTAAAGGTATCTAAATCAGAAAGGACAGCAGAAGACTATCATGGAGTACTGGACAATTGGTTTACGCCTTTGTTTCAGGTGTTGCTAGAGAAGATGTGAAAAAGATGCAGCATTGATTAAATGACAAGGAAATCAAGATAACCCTGAAGAATTATCCTAATTTCGGCATTCAGCAAGTCCTGACAAAAGGGGCACAATTGCCTGGTTTGCCCAATCGGTCTTCAATCTTTCACAAGCAACAGGATGAACGCATTACAATCCTACTCCTCATAACCTTCAAGATCCATTTTAAGCGATAGCAATGTCAACATATCTTTTAGCGCCACTATACCAACCAACCGATCGCCTTCGACTACCATGAGCCGGCTGTTCCCTGCTATACTCATGATTGAAAGAGCCTTCAGAACATCGTCTTCAGGACTAATGGTATTCTCCGGAGAACATTTCCACACAAGCTCTCTTACGGTATGCTGGTCCCATTCTTGGCGTGTAATTCCCTTTACCTGCCGGCTAGTGATACACCCTAGTAACCTTCCGTTTTCAACAACGGGAAACATTTTAAAATAATACTTGTAAAAGAAGTCCTCTACGAGCTCCTTTATCGAAATCGAAGGCGGTACTGTAATGGGGTTGGGTTCCATGAAACGCCTAACCTTCTCTCCTTTGAAGGCTTGCCGCGTCAGAACCTGCTGATAGGATCCACGCGCTGCATTCTGCAAAAACATGCCGATCATGAACCACCATATTCCGCCGATAAAATTTCCGAGCAACACCTGTAAGACGCCAAAGAAGACCAGCACCATACCGAATCCAATCCCGATCCGGGACGCAATGCGGGTTGCCCATCGGAGATTTCCTTTCCAGCCCCACAAGGCCGAACGGAGCATGCGTCCTCCGTCCAGAGGAAAGGCGGGCAGAAGATTGAAGGCAGCCAGAATCAAGTTTATCACCGCGAGATAGCCTATTACGCCTCTAACCGGATCCGGGAACCCGATTGCCCTGCCCACTATCAGAATTCCATAGAAAAAACCGCCCAGCAAGATACTCGAGATAGGACCGGCAACAGCCATCAGAAATTCGACCTTCGCACTCGGAGGGGCTTCCTCCATCTCAGCCACGCCACCGAAAATGAACAATGTTATTCCTTTCATGGGCAAGCCGTATCTTCTTGCCACGAGAGAATGGCAAAGCTCGTGAAAGACTATCGAGGCAAACAGCCCCAGGGCACCAATTGCGCCCATTAGCCAATACGTCGCTTTAGAGAGATCCTTGTAATATTGGGGGAACAGTCCCAGGGCAAGTGACCAAGTAATGAGGATTGCGATGATTATCCAACTAATATCTATCCTCACCGAAAACCCAAAAAGCTTAAAAAGAGTGATTCGTTTCCCAAACATCATATTCCTCCGATTTTTTTCATGGAACAAAATTGATCGTTCACATCGATTAATAACGACCGGACACTGATGACCAGATTTTTAACTCAACTTTCTGACACGATTAACATCCTCAAATTACTACACAATTGAAGAG